>NZ_NAAD01000016.1 GCF_002093115.1 Geothermobacter hydrogeniphilus
CGCGTCAGCTGCGTTGCGCTTCACCGCTTCATAGCTACGGCTATGCAGCGGAAAGTGCGCCTTGTTGACACGGAAAATCCCGGCGCAATATGACGAAAACCTATGAGTTACAGGGTACTAGTCCCCGGTTGTCATCTCGATCTGGGCGTAGGCCGAATGGTTGTGAATGGATTCGAAATTTTCACATTCCACGCGAAACCAGCTTATCTCACTGTTTTCCTTAAGTTTCCTGGTCACTTCGCGAACCATGTCTTCGACAAACATCGGATTGTGATAGGCCTGCTCGGTGACCGCCTTTTCATCCTCGCGCTTGAGCAGTGAATAAACCGGCGCACTGGCGCAGCCTTCAACGGTAGCGATCAGATCTTCGAGCCAGACATGCTCCCGGTAACGGATCTGGACCCGCACCAGGCTGCGCTGATTGTGCGCTCCAACCTCGCTGATCTCTCGGGAACAGGGGCAGAGCGAAGTCACCGGCACCTCGGCCTCGATGACGAAATCAAAATGGTCGCTCAGGGTACCGATCATGCGGCACTGGTATTCCATCAGTCCGCGGGCGCCGGAAACCGGGGCGCGTTTTTCGATGAAGTAGGGAAAACTGAGTTCGAGATGCGCCCGGCCGGCATCCAGCCGCTGCTGCATCTCGCCGAGAATCTCCTCCAGATTGTCGACACTGATCTCGCCGTGGTAGCGGTTGAGAATCTCGATGAAACGGCTCATATGGGTGCCCTTGAACTGTTCGGGCAGATCGACGTACATGTTGATCCGGGCCACGGTGTGCTGCTGCTCCCTGTACTTGTCGAGCAGCACAATCGGGTAGCGGATGTCCTTCACCCCCACCTTGTCAATGGAGATGTTGCGCGTGTCGCGCGATTTCTGCAGATCGGGCATGGACATGGAAAACTCCGTTCCGGCTCAGGCGTAGGCAACCGGGTCCTGCAACCCGACTTCGGCAAAACCCTTGAGACGCAGCCGACAGGAATCACAGCGACCACAGGCCAGCCCCTCCGGGGTCGGGTCGTAGCAGGAATGGGTCAGGCTGTAGTCAACACCGAGATCCAGTCCGCGGCGGATGATGTCGGCCTTGGTGAGTTCCAGCAGCGGGCTGTGAATCCGGTATTCGCCCTTTCCCTCGACCGCGGCCGCGGTCGCCAGGTTGGCCAGCTTCTGCCAGGCGGCGATATACTCGGGACGACAGTCGGGATAACCTGAGTAGTCGAGGGCGTTGACGCCGATGAAGATATCGAAGGCCCCGAGAACCTCGGCCCAGCCGAGGGCGAAGGAGAGAAAAATCGTGTTGCGCGCCGGCACGTAGGTCACCGGGATTTCCTCGTCGAGGGGACGATCCTTGGGCACCTCGATATCGGCGGTCAGGGCGCTGCCGCCGAAGGCGCGCAGGTCGATATCGGCTACCCGATGGGCGACGGCGCCGATCTGCGGAGCATAAGTTTTCGCCTTTTCCAGCTCGACGGTATGGCGCTGACCATAGGCAAAGCTGAGGGCATAGGGCGCGAAACCCTGATCGCGGGCGATCGCCAGACATGTGGTCGAATCGAGACCGCCGCTGTAGAGAACAACTGCTTTTTTCTTCATTAATAAACCCTGAAATCGGTCAAAGGCTAAGGGCTAAGGGCTGAAGGCTGAAATCGTCACGTCGCCCTGCGCCTGACACCCGACGTTAATGAACCTCGTAATAATCTCCGGTCCCCAACCGGTGGACCTTGAGCAGGTTGGTGGTGCCGGGGGCGGAAACCGGGCTGCCCATGGTGATCACCACCACCTCGCCGCGCTGCAGGATGCCAGCCTCAAGAACGGTTTTGGCGACGGCTTCGATCTGCGCTTCGGTATCACCCTCGATTTTGACCCGCAGTGAGCGTACCCCGTGGTAAAGGGCCAGCCGGCGCCGCACCGTCTCGGACGGAGTCACCGCGTAGATCGGCACCCGGGGGCGATACTTGGCCACCAGCGCCGCGGTCTTGCCGGTCTGGGTAAAAGCCAGAATCGCCGCCGCACCGAGGTTTTCCGCCACCCGGCAGGCGGCCTGGGAAATCGCCTCGGGCAGGGAACGCCACCCGTCAACCTCGGCAAGCGGAGAGAAGACCTGCTCGCGCAGGGCCGGGTCCGCTTCGACATCGAGCGCGACCCGCTCCATCAGTTGCACCGCCTCCACCGGATAACGGCCGCTGGCGGTCTCCGCCGAGAGCATCACCGCGTCACTGCCGTCGAGGATGGCATTGGCGACATCCGAGGTTTCGGCCCGGGTCGGCCGGGGATTGTTGATCATGCTTTCCAGCATCTGGGTGGCGGTGATGACCGGCTTTCCGGCGTGGTTGCACTGGCGGATAATCCGCTTCTGGATCAACGGCACCTTTTCCGGATGAATCTCGACGCCGAGATCACCGCGCGCGACCATGATGCCGTCGCTGACCTCAAGGATGGCGTCAAAGACCTCCACCGCCTCCGGCTTTTCAATCTTGGCGATCACCTGAATCGGACTTTCCTTCTCCAGCAGATGCTGCTTCAAATTTTCCACTTCATCCGGGCTGCGGACAAAGGAGAGTGCCACGTAATCGACCTGCTGTTCAATGCAGAAGTCGAGATCCGTCCAGTCTTTTTCGGTCATTGCCGGCGCTGAGACCGCCACCCCGGGAAGGTTGATCCCTTTGTGATCCTTGAGAATGCCGCCGACGATCACCCGGCAACCGACCAGGGGAGGATCAACCTCGGTCACCTCCAGCTCCAGCAGCCCGTCATCGAGCAGAATCCGGTCGCCGGGCCTGACATCGTTCGGCAGGCCGGCGTAACCGGAGGGAATCAGGTGGTCCTTGCCGACCAGGTTCTCGGTGGTGATCCACACCTGCTCACCGGCGATCAGCTTCAGCATCCCCTGTTCAAGCTTCCCGACACGGATTTTCGGCCCCTGCAGATCACCGAGGATAGCCACCGCCCGCTGTCGTCGTCGCGACAGGTCCCTGATGCGGGCGATCAGTTCCCGTTTTTCATCCCGGGTGCCATGAGAAAAGTTCAGCCGGAAGAGGTCGGCTCCGGCATCCAGCAAAGCATCGAGCCGTTCTTCGGTCGAACTTGCCGGCCCGAGCGTGGCGACAATCTTGGCGTGACGGAATTTTCGCTGCATACGCTTATTCCTTTGATTGGTTCAACCCCGGTCATCCCCGAAAAACTTGCCTGCGACCGCTTTGAATATAGCACAGAGCCTCTGGCGGGCAACCGCAAAATGGTTGCCGGAAACGCCTGGTGCATGCTATAAGTTACGGGTTTGCCGTTGGAATTTTCAAAGGAGGGGAGACCGGCAGTGAAGATCGATCTGCCGGTTCGCTGCGACCTTGACCTGAGTCACTGATTCAGGTTGGCACCCGGACCATCAAAACCATGATACGTTCCCTGTTTCGCAAACTCCTCTGGCTGGCTCTCGCCGCAACCCTGCTCGGGACGGCCGGCATTGTCACCGCCTACCTGCTGGTCGCCGGCTCCCTGCCGAAAGTCGACACCCTGGCCGACTACCGGCCGCCGATCATCACCCGCATCCTCAGCGACGACGGCACGGTGATCGCCGAGATCTACAAGGAACGGCGCATCCTGGTGCCGGTGGAACGTATCCCGCGGCAGCTTATCCACGCCTTCGTCGCCGCCGAAGATTCGAAATTTTTCCAACATCGCGGTATCGACCTGGTCTCCATCTTCCGCGCCGCGCTGAAGAATATCCAGGCCGGCGGCATTGTCCAGGGCGGCAGCACCATCACCCAGCAGGTCGCAAAATCACTGCTGCTGACCCCGGAAAAGAAATTCGAACGCAAGTTCAAGGAAGCGATTCTCGCCTGGCGCATGGAGCAGAAACTCTCCAAGGAAGAGATTCTCTACCTCTATCTCAACCAGATCTACCTCGGTCACGGCGCTCATGGCATCCAGGCGGCGGCGGAGAATTATTTTGCCAAAAATGTCGAAGACCTGACTCTCGCCGAGTCGGCGATTCTCGCCGGCCTGCCGCAGGCACCGAGCCGCTATTCCCCCTACCGCCACTTCCAGCGCGCCAAGGACCGCCAGCGCTACGTTCTCAAACGCATGGTCGAGGACGGCTACATCACTGAAGCCGAGGCCGAGCAGGCCGAAGCCGAACAGATCGTCATCCACCCCCGCGTCAACCAGCACGTCGCCGAAGCGGCCTACTTCACCGAGCAGGTTCGCCGTGACCTGGTCGAGACCTATGGTGCCGAAACCGTGCTGACCCAGGGGCTCGAAGTCCACACCTCCCTCAACCTGGAAATGCAGCGTGCCGCGCAGCAGGCGGTACGGAACAACCTGCGCAACTACGACAAGCGCCAGGGATACCGCGGCCCGCAGAAAATTCTCAGTGAAGCCGACACCGTCACCTTTCTCGCTGAACAGACCCGCCGCCTCCGGCGCCGGCCGCCGGTTGCCGGAGACTACCTGCGCGGCATCCTCACTGGTTTCGATTCCAGGGTACTGCAGGTCGCGGTCGGTGACCGCCGCGGGCTGCTTCCCCGCGATTCTTTCAAGTGGGCGGGCAACCTTCGCTTCCTCTCCCGTGAAGATTACCTGAAAACCCCGGAGGATCCGGAATCGGATCAGATCCTGGTGCCGATCGGTTCGGTTCTGGAGCTGCGGGTCACCAGGGTCCGCCCTGACGGGTCACTGGAACTGAGCCTGGAACAGACCCCGGAAGCCCAGGGGGCGCTGGTCGCCCTCGACCCGCAGAGCGGCCAGGTCAAGGCGATGGTCGGTGGTTTCAATTTCGCCGACAGCCAGTTCAACCGCGTCACCCAGGCCCGACGGCTGCCCGGGTCGGCGATGAAGCCCCTGATCTACGCCGCGGCGCTCGACAAGGGCTATACCCCGGCGACGGTGATCCTCGACACGCCGATCATCTACAAGGAAACCCGCGATTCCGGGGAAGAGACCGAATGGAAACCACGCAACTACGGCAAGAAATTCTACGGGCCGACCTCGCTGCGCACCGGTCTGACCCACTCACGCAATATCATCACCATCAAGATCCTTGAGGACATCGGGGTCAATTACGCCGCCAACTACGCCCGCCGCCTCGGTATCGTCTCGCCGCTGACCCGCGACCTGACCCTGGGACTCGGCTCCTCGGCGGTCACCCCGATTGAGATGGCCAAGGTCTACGCGGTGTTCGCCAATGGCGGCATCAAGGTCAGCCCGGCCTATATCACCCGTATCCTTGACCGCGACGGCAAGGTCATCGCCTCGGTCGATCCGGCTGACTTCCCCGACGGTGCCGGCCCCGGACAACGCCTGCTGCAGCAGCGCCGGGAACGGGTCATCTCCCCTGAAACCGCCTACCTGATCACCAACCTGCTCGAAAGCGTCGTCCAGCACGGCACCGGCTGGCGGGCCAAGGCGCTGGGCCGGCCGGTGGCCGGGAAAACCGGCACCACCAACGACCTCAAGGACGCCTGGTTCATCGGTTTCATCCCGCAGCTGGTCGCCGTCACCTGGACCGGCTACGACCAGGAACGCTCCCTCGGCAGACAGGAAACCGGTTCGCGGGCCGCCGCCCCGGCCTGGGTCGCCTTCATGAAAAAGGCGACGCGAAATTTTCGCGTCCGTCAGTTCAATGTTCCGGACAGCATCGAATTCCGTCCCATCGATCCGAAAACCGGGCTGCTGGTTCCGGAAGACACTCCGGACGCCATCATCGAGGCCTTCGCCCCCGGCACCGCTCCCACCCGCTACGCCCTGGATGAAGACCGTCCCAAGGCGCGCGACTTCTTCAAACTCGACCTGGAAGAGAACTGAACCTCAGGTTCCCCGGGCTGAGCAACAATGTTCGGATGCAAGGCGTCCACGCGGGGGAAAGACAACGCCGCAGATGGGCGTTTTTCATCAGCCTGCTCGTTCAGAGCATCCCCTGTCCGCGCCAGAAACGCTCGGCGCCGGGATGGAGAGGGATGCGGATGCCGTTCAGACCGAGCCGGCGGTCAAGCTGCCTGCCGATCGGATGCCGTTCCGCCATCGCCTCCATCCCGGCATCGGCATAGAGCCTCTGCAGCAGCCGGTAGACCAGGTCAGCATCAAGATCGGCCCGGGCCGCGAGCAGCGCCGAATCCTCAAAAGTCCAGACGCGCCGCACCTGCCCGGGATAGGTTGCCGGGGGGATGATCTTTTCGGTATAGAAAGGAAACTGGCGGAAAAAACCGCTTTCGCGGGCCTCGGAAAAGAGATCGATGAAACGCAGCGGCCGGTTTTCCGCCGCAGTGACCAGGGCCCGGTTGGGATAGCCGACCACCAGCCAGACCGCCTCGACGCTGCCCCGCTCCAACTCGCCGAGCCCCATGCTGAAACCGACATGAATCGGTACGATCCGCTGCCACAGGCCGACACTGGAGAAGAAACGCCGCGCGGCCAGCGCTGTTCCGGAACCGGGGTTGCCGATGGCGACCCGTTTGCCGATCAGGTCACTGAGCTGGCTTATGGCGCTTGACTCGGCGACCACCAGTTGTGCCGCGGCACCGTAAAGGCGACCGAGGGCGCGAACATTCTCGAACGACGACGCCTCGTCCGGCAGTTGTCCCCGGCGACCGAGCCAGGCGTCGCCGGCGTAGACCATGGCGAGATCAAGGCGGCCGGCATCGAGATCTTCGAGGTTGCCGATCGATCCGGCCGAGGATTCAACCCGCCACTGCCGCTTCGGCGCAACGGTCGAGGTCACCTCCTGCAGCGCTTCGGCATAACCCTGGAAGGTGCCGCCGGACGGACCGCCGCCGATGAGAATGGTTTGCTGCTGTGAATCACAGCCCATCATCAGAAACAACAGCAGAATGAATGTCGGAAAGTGAACCCGACGCGGCACGACCTGCTCCTTCTTATTTGCTGCACGTAACTCCCCGTCGCGGGCAGCCATCCGCGATCGGACAGGCGCTGCAGACCGGCGTCGGCGCCTTGCACAGGGCCCGACCGTGGGCTATCAGGGTATGGCCGGTCCGCGTCCAGCGCTCCTCCGGCAGCAACTGCTGCAAGTCCTTTTCAATTTTAACCGGGTCTTCGGCCCGCGTCCAACCGAAGCGCCCGGCCAGACGTTTGACATGGGTATCAACCACCATGCCGGGGATACCGAAGGCGTTGCCGAGGACCACGTTGGCGGTCTTGCGGCCGACCCCCGGCAGGGCAACCAGTTGTTCAAGGTCGGCCGGCACCTCTCCGTCATGTTCGGTACTCAGAATGGCGGCGCAGCTGATCAGGTTTTTCGCCTTGTTGCGAAAGAACCCGGTGGAACGGATCAGCGCTTCCACTTCGACCAGGTCGGCATCCGCCATGGCCTCCGGGGAGGGGAAACGTTCAAACAGCGACGGTGTCACCAGGTTGACACGCACATCAGTACACTGCGCCGACAACATGGTGGCAACCAGCAGCTGCCACGGGTTGCGATAATTCAGCGCGCACTCCGCTTCCGGATACACCTGCTCCAGACGTTCGAGCAGAACAATCGCGGCATCACGCCCGGTCAGGGTTCTCATACCTTCCCTTCCGGCGAGACTGAAATCCCCGGCAACAACTGTTTATCAACGTTTTTCACAGAATTATCCACAGCCGGTTGAAACAGCGGTCAACCCGGAACAATAACCTCCATCCGCCGCGAAGATCTCTCATCGGCCCTCAGGTAACGACGCGGATCACTGATCTGCACCGTCAGAATCAGCGGCAGATGGTTTGAGGCATGACGGGCCACCCCGAAGTAGGGAATCGAGGATTCCAGGATGCGTAATTCTCCCCGCAGGTAAGCGCGGTCGCGGCCGAACAACGGCAACCGGGCCGGATAGGTACCGCGCCACAGGGGGCGCCGAGCTTTGCGCAGCAGCATTGCCAGGTTGAGATTGCCCGGCCCCCAGCCGCAATCGGCGAAGTCCCCCAGCACCAGAGTCGGACAGACCAGTTCGCGGCTGCCCAACAGGTCGGGCCCGAGCAGGCTCGCGACCTGCTGCTGACGGATCCGGGGCTGCAGGGTCAAACAGACATTGAACAGGTGGAGACGCCGGCCGTGCAGCTCAAGGTCGGCACGCAGGCAGCGGCCATCCCCGCCGAGATCAAATTCTCGCACTCCACTTAAGGGATAGTAGGAAAGAAAGGCATTTGCATTTTCCCCCTGCTGACTGAAACAGGACATTCCCAGCCGCTTGCCGAGGGTCTGCAACGGGTTGCCGGGGCCATCAGTATTGATCCCCTGCAAGGCGACGATATCGGGCGCGGCATCGGCGATCACTTCGAGAATGCGACATGAATCCATGCTGCCGTCACTCCCGCAACAGCCATTGACCTGGTATGTCATGATGCGGATGGCATGCACGATTCAGGACTCCCTGCCGGCGAAGGGGCATCCCTGAATCGGTGAGTTCCTGTTGGATGGGACTCACCGATTCAGGGCATCATCATTCGGCGCGGCGGATACTTTTGATCACCACCTGCTGCCGCGGCAGATTGGCGAACGGCCCCCCGCGTTGTTCGGTCGGCACCCGGGCAATGCGGTCAACGATATCCATTCCGTCCACCACCTTGCCGAAAACCGCGTAGCCGAAACCGCGCGCGTCATTGCCGCGATGATTGAGAAAATCATTATCCACCAGATTGATGAAAAACTGGCTGGTGGCCGAGTCGACCACATTGGTTCGGGCCATGGCGATGGTTCCGCGAACATTTTCCAGGCCGTTGCCGGCCTCGTTTCTGATCGGCGGCCGGGTCGCCTTGCGCTTCAGGGCGGTATCAAAACCGCCGCCCTGGATCATGAATCCCTTGATGACCCGGTGAAAAATGGTGCCGTCGTAGAAGCCCGCGTCGGCATAGGCAAGAAAATTTTTCACGGTCTCCGGCGCCCTGGCTTCATCGAGATCGAGGGTTATGGTTCCGAGGCTGGTCGTCATCAGCACCCGGGTCCCGGCCAGCGCCGGTGAGGCAAGAGTCAAAATAATCAGCAGCAGAACAAGTTTTTTCATCGTGCTCCTCCTGGAATTCGGCCTGCGCAGGCCACCTATTCGGCTTTCAGATCTCTCTGCATCAGGTCGATGACCGCCTGGCGGGCCGATTTGTCCTGGTAGAGAATCTGGTACATCTGTTCGACAATCGGCGCGTCAATACCGAGCTTTTGCGCCAGTTGGCGGGCCGAGAGGGTGGTTTTGACCCCTTCGGCGACCATCTGCATGCCGGAAAGAATGTCATCCAGACTGCGACCGCGACCGAGTTCCATGCCGACGGTCCGGTTGCGCGACAGGTCGCCGGTACAGGTCAGGACCAGGTCGCCCATGCCGGCGAGACCGGAAAAGGTCGACTGGACCGCGCCCTTGGCCAGTCCGATACGGGTTATTTCGGCCAGTCCGCGGGTGATCAGCGCCGCCCGGGTATTATGACCGAAGCCGAGGCCGTCAGACACCCCGGCCGCCAGGGCAATCACATTTTTCAACGCCCCGCCGAGTTCGACCCCGACGATATCGTTGTTGGTATAAACCCGGAAAGCGTCACTGCTGAAGGCCGCCTGGACCTGCCCGGCGACCGCGTCGTCGAGAGCCGCCACGGCAACCGCGGTCGGCATTTCGGCAGCCACCTCGCGGGCAAAGGAAGGACCGGAGAGAAAAGCGCTGCGCTGGAGGATCTCCGTACCGGCGACATCCTCCAGCACCTCCGACATCAGCTGCAGGCTGTCATTTTCAATTCCCTTGGACGCGGAGACGACCAGGGACCGCGGTGACAGGTACGGCAGCGCGGCAGTGAACACCCGGCGCAGCACCTGGCTCGGCGGCACCAGCAACAGCAGTTCGGCATCCGCGGTCGCGGTGCCGATATCATTGCTGTAGGAGAGCGTCTCGGCAAGCTGAACTCCCGGCAGATAGAGGTCATTTTCACGACGTGCCGGCAGACGTTCGGCGAGATCTTTTTCATACACCCAGAGGCAGACCTGGTGGCCAACCCCGGCCAGCAGATGGGCCAGGGTCGTTCCCCAGCTGCCGGCCCCGAGAACTCCAATCTTCATCTGTCTTTCTCCATCCCGGTTCGCACGATTATCATTTTATCACGCCCCCCCGCAAAAGGCCCTAAATGGCTTTCTTTTTCTTCGCCATGCGCCGGCGGACCTGCTTGATGCGATGTTCCAGAACCTTGGCTTCAGGATAATGTCCCTGCAGTTTCTTCAACTCGGCCAAAGCCTTGCGCAACTCGTCCCGCTGTTCATAGATGCCGGCAAGAGCAAAACGGGACTCAAGGGCAAAACGGTTGCCGGGCCAACGCCGTATGCCTTCGGCGAAGGCGGCGGCCGCCTTGTCCGGCAGTTCATCCAGCAGGTAGGTCATACCAACCCGGTACTGAACTTCGGGCAGCAGCTCGCTTTCAGGGTCGGATTTCAGCAGAGATTCGAACTCGATGCGCGCCTGCTCATAGTTTTCCAGCAGGAAATAACAGTCGGCGATCTGGTAACGGATCTGGTCCGCGTCGTCGACCCCGGCATCGACCAGCCGCTGCAGCAGGGTCAGGGCACTGGAATATTCATGCAATCGCTGCTTGTAGATCGCCGCTGCCCGGCGCTGGGCAGCAACCGCCTGCTGTGCCCGGGGAAAATCCCGCACCAGGCGCAGGTAGACCAGCAGCGCCTGCTGATACTGCCGGAGGTTGAATTCCAGCAACTGCCCGGCGAGAAGCAGTGAACGCGGCGCCAGCGGTGAATCGGAAACCGCGGCGGCCAGTTGCTGAAGATCGTTGACCGCCGCGCCGTAATCACCCTGCCGCGCTAGGGTCTCGGCCTGATGATAGCGGTAGAGATTGATAGCATCCCGCTGATTCCAGCAGAATACCGCGAGGGCAGTCAACAACAGCAGGCCGAGCAACAGTGCCCGGCGCAGTCGTCGCCGGCGCGGGCTATTCGTCCGCCGCCGGCGTTCCTCCTTCAGCAGCCGGTTCTTCAGCTGACGTATCTTCAACTTCGTCTTCATCCTTTTCGGCCAGCTTGGCCACCGCCACGATGCGTTCTCCGTTCTCAAGCACCATCAGTCGTACCCCCTGGGTGTTGCGACCGATCTGGCGGATATCGGCAATCCGGGTACGCAACAGCTTGCCGCGGTCGGTAATCAGCATCAGGTCGGCTTGTTCATCGACCAGGCGGATGGCAACCACTTCACCGTTGCGCTCGGAGGTCTTGATGGTGATGATGCCCTTACCGCCGCGACTCTGCACCCGGTATTCGGTGATATCGGTGCGCTTGCCATAGCCGTTCTCGGTGACCGTGACCAGGGCCATGACGGTATTCTCGGTCACCGCCTGCATGCCGATCACCCGGTCATTCGCTTCCAGGTTCATGCCGCGCACCCCGCGTGCCGGTCGTCCCATGGAACGCACATCGCTTTCAGGAAAACGGATCGACTTGCCGTGCCGACTGGCGAGAATCAGATCCATGCTGCCGTCGGTCAGCCGGGCTTCGATCAGTTCGTCATCCTCGTCGATGGTCAGGGCGATAATACCGCCAGCGCGTGGATTGGAGTAGGCCATCAATTCGGTTTTCTTGATGATGCCGTTGGCGGTGGCGGTGACGATGAATTTGCCTTCTTCGAAATCCTTGACCGGCAGAATGGTGCAGACCTTTTCACCGTTTTCAACCTGCAGCAGGTTGACGATCGCCTTGCCGCGCGAAGCGCGGCCGCCCTGCGGTATCTCGTGGACCTTGAGCCAGTAGACCTTGCCCTTGTCAGTGAAGACCAGGATGTAGGAATGGGTCGAGGCGATGAACAGGTTCTCGACAAAATCCTCTTCCTTGGGCCGCATTCCGGTCTTGCCCTTGCCGCCGCGCCGCTGGGCGCGGTAGAGGGACACGGCGTTGCGCTTGATGTAGCCGCCGTGGGAGACGGTGACCACCATATCCTCTTCGACAATCAGATCCTCGATGGAGAGGTCACCGGTTTTCTCGATGATTTCGGTTCGCCGTTCATCACCGTAACGTTCCCTGATCTCGCCCAGTTCAGTCTTGATGATCTTGAGAATTTCAATTTCCGAAGCGAGGATTTCCTTGAGCCGCTTGATCAGGGCCATGATTTCCTCGTACTCGGCAATGATCTTGTCCCGCTCCAGCCCGGTCAGACGATGCAGGCGCATATCGAGAATCGCCTGGGCCTGGATCGCGGAGAGGCCGAAGCGCTCAATCAACCGCCCCTTGGCCACCGCCGGACTGGCTGAGGTCTTGATCAGTTCGATCACCTCGTCAAGGTTGTCAAGAGCGATCTTCAGACCTTCGAGGATATGAGCCCGGGCCTCGGCCTTCTTCAGTTCAAAGATGGTACGACGGGTGACGATCTCCTTGCGATGTTCAATGAACTTGTCGAGAATTTCGCGCAGGGTCATGACGCGCGGCTGACCGTTGACGATGGCCAGCATGATGATGCCGAAACTGCTCTGCATCGCCGTCATCTTGTAGAGCTGGTTGAGAATCACCTGGGGAATGGTGTCCCGTTTCAGCTCGATGACGATGCGCATGCCGTCACGATCCGACTCGTCGCGCAGGTCGGAAATACCCTCGATTTTCTTGTCCTTGACCAGGTCGGCGATCTTCTCGATCAGTCGCGCCTTGTTGACCTGGTAGGGAATCTCGGTGACGATGATCGCCTCACGGCCGGTGCGGCGGTCCTTTTCAACCAGCGCCCGGGCACGCATCTGCACGATGCCGCGACCAGTACGGTAAGCTTCGTGGATTCCTTCCCTGCCGAGAATGAATGCGCCGGTCGGGAAATCGGGGCCGGTGATTCGGGAGATCAATTCGTCAAAATGGATTTTCGGATTGTCGATGATCTCGATCAGTCCGTCGATCACCTCAGTGAGGTTGTGCGGCGGAATCTTGGTGGCCATGCCGACCGCGATCCCTTCCGAACCATTGACCAGCAGGTTGGGAAACTTGCACGGCAGTACCAGCGGTTCCTGCAGTGAATCATCATAGTTGGGCCCGAAATCGACCGTTTCCCTGTCGATGTCGGCCAGCAGTTCGTGAGCCAGACGGTTCATGCGTATTTCGGTGTAACGCATGGCGGCGGCGGAATCGCCGTCGATGGAACCGAAGTTGCCCTGACCGTCGACCAGCGGGTAGCGCATGGAAAAATCCTGCGCCAGGCGGACAATGGTGTCGTAAACCGCCGAATCACCGTGGGGATGAAATTTACCGATGACGTCGCCAACCACGCGGGCCGACTTCTTGTAGGGCTTGTTGTAGTCGTTGCCGAGTTCGTTCATGGCGAACAGCACCCGGCGATGGACCGGTTTGAGTCCGTCGCGTACATCCGGCAGCGCCCGGCCGATAATGACGCTCATGGCATAGTCCATATAGGACTTGCGCATTTCGTCTTCAATATTGACAGTGACCCGATTCTGATCGGAAAGCATCGAATTCCCTCCGGAAAAGTTTTAGCTATTCAGTTTTTAAACCAGAAAAACCGAGACGCGGAGAAAAAGAGACCGTTGAGATGCCCGGATCTTCCTTCGGGCTGTCCTCTGCGCCTCTTCTTATTTCTCTCCACCTCAGCGTTAATCTTTTTTATCAACGTCCTCAGATGTCCAGGTTCGAAACATTCAGGGCGTTGGTTTCGATGAACTCGCGGCGCGGTTCAACCTGATCCCCCATCAGCACCGTGAAAATCTCGTCGGCCATAACAGCATCTTCGACCTTGACCTGCAGCAGGACCCGTTTTTCCGGATCCATGGTGGTTTCCCACAGCTGTTCGGGATTCATCTCACCGAGACCCTTGTAGCGCTGGATATACTGCCCCTTGCGAGCCCGGGCAAGGAAATAGTCGAGCAATTCGCCGCTGCTCTCCACCCGTGCCTCTTCCCCTTTTTCACTACTGATGACCGCTTCACCGGACGGAATCAGATTTTCCACCTGGCGATAGGCCTGCAGCAACAGTTTGTATTCGTGGGTGGCGATCAGTTCCAGGACATTCCGATCGACGCGCGCCCTGGTGGTCCCTAAAGTAAAGAGAATCCGCGGCGGATCATTCAGCACCAGATATTCGGCGCGCGGTTCGAACGCCTTCAGTTTTTCCGCCAGCGGGGTCAGATCCTCCATGTCGCGGAAGCCGTTCTGGATCTTGCCCTCGACAAAAATCCGCAGCAGTTCCGGATTGATCCCCTTATGGACCTTGCGATTGAAGAGATCGCGGAATTCAATGATGTTGCGCAAAGTCGGCACGATCTGCTTGCCGCGCAGGGTCTTGCCATCACCGGGAAGTTCGACACTCATGCCTTCGACTCCCTCGTTGAGCAGGTATTCCTGCAATGCCGGTTCGTCCTTCAGGTAGATCTCCTTCTTGCCGCGTTTGACCTTGTAGAGCGGCGGCTGGGCGATGTAGAGATAGCCCCGTTCCACAACTTCCGGCATCTGGCGGAAGAAGAACGTCAGCAGCAGAGTGCGGATATGCGAACCGTCGACATCGGCGTCAGTCATGATGATGATGCGATGATAGCGCAGTTTTTCGATGGAAAAGTCATCCTTGCCGATCCCGGTTCCCATGGCGGTGATCATGGTGCGAATTTCCTGGGAGGTCAGCATCTTGTCGAAGCGCGCCTTCTCGACATTGAGGATCTTGCCTTTCAGCGGCAGGATTGCCTGGTAGCGGCGGTCACGCCCCTGCTTGGCCGAACCGCCGGCGGAATCGCCCTCGACCAGATAGACTTCACACAGCGCCGGGTCCTTTTCCTGGCAATCAGCCAGTTTGCCCGGCAGCGCCAGAGAATCGAGAACTCCCTTGCGACGGGTCAGATCGCGGGCTTTGCGTGCCGCTTCACGGGCCCGCGCCGCTTCGATCCCCTTCTCCAGAATTTTTTTGGCTACCGCCGGGTTTTCTTCCAGGAACTCAGCCAACTTCTCGTTCATCAGGGTCTCGACATGTCCCTTGACTTCCGAATTGCCGAGCTTGGTCTTGGTCTGGCCTTCGAACTGCGGATCGGGAATCTTGACTGAAATGACGGCCGCCATGCCCTCGCGAAGGTCATCGCCGGAAATGGTGGTCTTGAGATTTTTCAGCAGATTGTTGGCGGTGGCGTAGGTATTGAGGGTTCGCGTCAAGGCCGCCTTGAAACCGGAGAGATGGGTGCCTCCTTCATGGGTGTTGATATTATTGGTGAAGGAAAAAATTTTCTCATCATAGCCGTCGTTGTACTGGATGGCGATCTCGACATCACAGTTGTCCTTCTCCCCGTGAATGTAGATGGGATGGGGATGCAGGGAGTTTTTGGCCCGGTTGAGATATTCGACAAAAGAGGCGATGCCGCCTTCATACTGGAAGGTATGCTCCTTTTCCGGATCCGTTCGTTCATCAATGATGCGGATCTTGACTCCGGCGTTGAGAAACGCCAGTTCACGCAGTCTCCGGGAGAGAATTTCAAAGGAAAATTCAGTGGTTTCGAAAATTTCCGCGTCGGGCCAGAACGTCACCTTGGTGCCGTGCAGCCTGGTCTCCTTCCCCTTGGTCAACGGCCCATTCGGTACCCCGCGATCGTAGCTCTGCGACCAGACAAAGCCGTCACGGCGGATTTCCAGTTCCAGGTGGGAAGAGAGGGCATTGACCACCGAGACCCCGACGCCGTGCAGACCGCCGGAAACCTTGTAGGCACCCTCTCCTTTGTCATCGAATTTGCCGCCGGCATGCAGCACGGTCATGACCACTTCGGCCGCCGATTTATTCTGGCCTGAATGCATGTCGACCGGAATACCGCGTCCATTGTCTTCAACGGTGCAGGAGTTATCGATATGCAGGGTGACGACGATATCGTCACAATAGTTGGCCAAAGCTTCGTCGATGGAATTGTCAACAACTTCATAGACCAGGTGATGCAGACCGTTGACCGCGGTCGAACCGATATACATGGCCGGCCTTTTACGGACGGCCTCCAGTCCTTCCAGCACCTGGATACTGTCGGCCTGGTAACCTTCATGCCCTTGTTCTGTCATACCATCCTCATTTTGTTATGAATCCATGGAGGGATCCGTCTGAATCTTTCCCGCTTTTATTTTGAAACAACGGATCGGGTTCAGATCGCGCTCCCGCAGGGAACTGATATCGGTTGTGGTTAAAAACACCTGCCCGCGATGAGCCAGCAGAAAATCAAAAAATGCGTTCCGGCGAAAATCGTCGAGTTCGCTGTTAAGATCGTCGAGCAACAGCACTGGAGACAGTCCGATCTGCTCTTCGAGGTCCAGTACCTGGGCCGTTTTGAAGGCCAGCAGGAAAGATCGCTGCTGGCCCTGGGAACCATAATTTTTCAGCGGTCGTCCATCGATGCGAAACTGAAGATCATCACGATGCGGCCCGGCCAGGGTCTGCTGATATTGTCGTTCCCGGGCAGCGGTTCGGTGCAGTTCGGCTAATAATGCATCTGTTGTCAGCCCTGTCCGGTCGGAAAAACCGAGATCTACCTCTTCAGTTCCACCACATATGGTTCGGTAGCAGTTCTGCAATCGTGGTCTTAAACGTTGTAGAAAATCCTGTCGTGCCTGTCTCAGTCTGGCTCCGCTTTCCGCCAGTCTCTGGCTCCAGGGCTGCAGATGTGCGTCTTCAACTGCCATTTTCAATAAACGGTTGCGCTGTTTAAGGCACCGTTGAAAATCTCTGGCAATCTGCAAAAATCCGCTGTTGGTTTGAAAAACTGCTCGATCCAGCAGTGAACGGCGACCTACCGGATTGCCGCGGACCAGGGAAATTTCCTCCGAGGTGAACAATACGGTTTTCAGCCGCCCGAGCATTTCAGCAGCGTTGACAACGCGCTTGCCGTCAATACCGGCACTTTGTCCTTCGCGGGTCAGGGTCAACTCAAAGCGATGAAAGACCCCTGACATACAGATACCCGCCGACAGGCGGGCTTCATCCCGACCGATTTTTATCAGAGTTTCACGTCGATTGGAACGAAAACTCTTCAACTGACCGAGCAGATAGATCGCTTCCAGCAGGTTGGTTTTTCCTTGGGCATTGTCTCCCCAGATAACATTGAATCCGGTCGACGGTTCGACCAGCAAATCCTGCAGGTTGCGAAAACCCTGCAGTTTCAGTTCCCTGAGGTGCATTGCAGAAATCGCCCGGTCATAGCCGCATAGGCATGACCACGGCCAGAAAGTCTTTATCCTCCACCGGGGTTATCATCCCCGGGGACATATTGTCCCTGACCTGAAGAATGACTTCGTCTTCCTTCTGCACCTGAAGAATATCGAGCATGTAGCGGGAATTGAAACCGATTGCTATTTCCTGTCCCTCGTAATCGATCTCCAGGTCCTCCCGGGCATCACCCAGTTCGGGATTCGAGGATGATATCTCCAGTCTGCCCGGCTGCAGCAGAACTTTGACTCCACGAGATTTTTCACTGGAAAGGATAGCCATACGGCGCAGGGCATGGAAAAATTTTTCACGGGGAATTTTCGCCACCATATCCTGGGATTGAGGGATCACCCGGGTATAGTCGGGAAACTCACCATCGACCAGACGCATGATAACAACTGTCTGATCTTTCTGGATAACGGCATTATTATCCATGAAACCGAGTCGTATATCACTGTCGCCCTCTTCGGCTATCTTGCGCAACTCGAAAATCCCCTTTTTGGGGAAAATAACCCCTTTCCGCAATTCCTCGCTTTCCGTTCCTTCCAATTCGCGCTGAATCAATGCCAGCCGATGGCCGTCAGTTGCCACCAGACGCAGAAGTTGACGACCTTCAAGTTCAATATTCTGAAAGAAAATGCCGTTGAGATTGTACTTGCTCTCATCGGTCGAAATGGAAAAAGCGGTTTTCTCCAGCAGGTCGCTGATGACCCCACTCGGCAATGAAATGAAATCGCCCTGTTCCACATCCGGAAAATAGGGAAATTCGTCGGCCGCCAGGCCAACGATATTGAAAAGTGCCTTTCCACAGCGGATTTCTATCCAGCAGTTTTCCTTGGCACTGAGTGTGACCTCTCCCTCGGGCAGTTCCTTGATGATCTCGAACAGTTTCTTGGCTGAAACCGTTACCTTGCCGGATTTGGCAGTGTCGGCCCGATAGCTGGCCCGCATCCCGACTTCGAGATCGGTGGCCGTGATCTCAATTTCGCCGTCACCTGCTTCGATCAGAACATTGGAAAGAATCGGAATCGTATTGCGTTTTTCAACAATCCCCTGGACCCTGGCGAGTGCCTTGAGAAAAATATCGCGTTCGATGGTGAATTGCATGTTTTCCTCCTGTCAACAGGTAACTATTGTTTATTATCTTTTCTTTCTTAAAGACAGTAGTAATACATAGAGCCTGTTGAAACTGTTAAAGCTCCAAAAAATCCAATCAAAACGTGATGTTAGTTGCTGCTCAAGGCTGTGGAGAAAAACGTCTGCGAATGGCTCCCTTTGTGGACGGACGTCCTTTTTGACCGTCATCCACAATTTGTCCCCCGCTCCCTGCACAACTTGTTACCGGTCAGGATTCAAGAGCGGCACGAATGGATCCCACGGATGCACTCAGCTGCATATCTTCAGCCATTTTAGCCTCGATCTTCTTGATTGCGTGAATAATGGTCGAGTGGTCCTTGCCGCCGAATTTATCGCCTATTTCCGGATAGGAACAGGGAGTCAGCTGGCGGGAGATATACATCGCGACCTGGCGCGGTAAAACCAGGGCCTTGAGCCTCTTGGATGATTTGAGATCGCTGACCTTGATGCCGTAATGAGCGGCGACGGTCTTCTGAATTTCTTCGATTGATATTTCGCGGCGTTTTTCGACCAGAATGTTTTTAAGTACTTCCTTGGCCATGGCCAGGGTGATCGGTGTGGCTGTCAGACTGGCATAGGCACCGATACGGATCAGGTAACCTTCGAGTTCGCGGACATTGCTGCTGATCGAGTTGGCCAGAAAAAAAGTTACATTTTCCGGCA
Organism: Geothermobacter hydrogeniphilus; assembly: GCF_002093115.1. NCBI lineage: Bacteria > Pseudomonadati > Thermodesulfobacteriota > Desulfuromonadia > Desulfuromonadales > Geothermobacteraceae > Geothermobacter > Geothermobacter hydrogeniphilus. The sequence goes on from NZ_NAAD01000016.1 coordinate 18,903, forward strand.
GATCGATACCGTTCTGCTCGGCCTTGATTTTAAGGATAGCCTGCTTGGTTTCAACATCCGGGGCCTGGATATCGGCGATCAACCCCCATTCAAAGCGTGATCGCAGCCGTTCTTCAAGCCCTGGTATTTCCTTCGGAAATTTATCAGAGGTGACAACGATCTGCTTATGGCTTTCGTAGAGGGAGTTGAAGGTGTGGAAAAACTCTTCCTGGGTCCGTTCCTTGCCGGCAATGAATTGAACATCATCGATCAGCAGGACATCCATGGAACGAAATTTGTTGCGAAACTCATCCATTTTCGCATAACGCAGCGAATTTATGAGTTCATTCATGAATTTTTCCGAGGTGTAGTAGCAGATCCGCATCTCCGGATTATTCTGCAGGATGGCGTTGCCGATGGCATTGATAAGGTGTGTTTTTCCGAGTCCAACTCCGCCGTAGATGAAGAGCGGATTGTAGGTTGTGGCCGGATTGGTGGCGACAGCACGGGCGGCCGCGTAGGCAAACTGATTGGATGAACCGGAGACGAATTCGTCGAAAGTATATTTTTTGTTGAGATTGTAAACGCCGGGATTTTTCCCCACCGTTTTGGCTCTGACCGGTTCTGCGGGCTGCTGTTGAACCGGCAGTTCCGTTTCTCCCTTTTTCTGCTGCAGGGGGGCTATATCAATCTGCAGTTGGTAGGAGACGGCACCGATGGTCGAAATGGTTTCCTGAATAAGATCGGCGTAATTGTCCCTGATCCAGGAGTATATAAAGCGATTGGGAACCTCAAGCCGAACCAGGTCCTTGTCGATCGACACCAGGCGGATCGGTTTGATCCAGGTGTTGTAGTGCTGGGGCGTGAGATGCTTCTCCAGCTGCTCAAGAGTTTCCTGCCATAGAGGGTTCATTGATCAATCGATTCAGGGTGTTGCCGATTCCGGGAGGGGATGCAACCGGCGGACTATTAAAATAATTATCCACAGTCTTATGAACAGTTGTGGAAATAATTAATAACTAGCTGAAAATAGGTTGTTTCATGGAGAAAAAATAGACCTGAAAAGCGAGCTTTAAGCTAGCAGAGAGGTTATCGTTTGGCAAGAAAATTTTCACCTGTTGATGGACTCAGCCGGCTTTTCCAAGGTTCCCTTATCTCAGGTTGTCCGACAGCCGTTTTTCTTTTTTTCTATGCCTGCAGTTTCTGCTATTCGGGAAGAATTTGTTGCTGAATATCGATGGCCGTGGAAAGGCGGACTGGATCGGGATTTTGTGTCTCTTTATCGGAATGGGGATAAATTCTTGACAGTCTTCCATCAATGGGGGTAAAAGTACCCTTTGCCATAAAGCAGATAATGCTGAAACCTATATAGGAGAAAAGAAGACCATGAAACGCACTTATCAACCGAGTCGTATCAGTCGCAAGAGAACTCACGGTTTCCGTAAGCGGATGCAGAGCAAGAATGGCCAGTCGGTTATTCGTCGTCGTCGGGCCAAGGGTCGCAAGACGCTTGCAGCGACCATTCCGAGCAAATAACGGAGTCACTGGTGGGCCGGCGCGGGCAGACTTTTCCCGCTGCACACCGACTTAAAAATCGGCAGGATTTCCTGCAGTGTAAGAAAATGGGGCGCAAGGTACATACGTCCCATTTTCTTATTTTTATAGAACAGCATCAACGACCCGGGCCCAGCAGGCTCGGCTTGACGGTCAGTCGCAAGGTGGGTAATGCGGTTGTCCGTAATCGGGTCAAACGGTTGGTACGTGAATTTTTTCGTACCCGTTATCATCAGCTCGCTGCCAACTGCAGTTATTCGGTTATTGCCAAACGGAACGCCGGTGAGATCGAATTCGAAGATCTCTGTTGTCAACTTCAGGTTATCCTGAAACAGTGAGTTTTCGTTGCGGACCATCATTCATGCTGGGCAAAATCTTTATTTTTATAATAGATTTTTACCGAAAGGTGGTTTCGCCGTTTAAGCCGCCCGTCTGTCGTTTTTATCCCAGTTGTTCCTGTTATATGCGTGATGCCGTCCATAGATATGGTCCTTTTAAAGGAGTCTGGCTCGGTGTCAGGCGCCTGGTCAAGTGTGGTCCCTGGCATCCCGGTGGCTACGATCCGTTACGCTGAATTCGCGACTTATTTCCCGGAGAATGCAGTATGGAAAATAAAAATACTCTTATTGCCATCGTTCTGATGGCGGTTGTCTGGCTTGGTTTTACTTTCTTTTTCAAGCCCTCCCCGCCGGTCGTTGCTCCAGAGGTTGGTCAGCAGCAGAATGCCGCTCCGAAAGTCGTTGAAACGAAGGTGACGCAGCAGCCCGCGGCTGCTCCGATGCCGGCAGCGGATCTGGCACCCCCTGCCAATGAAGTGCTGGTTAATGTTGAAAATGATTATCTGCGATTGCAGATCAGTTCTTCCGGTGCCCGTGTCAAGCATGTTGAATTGAAGCAGTACCGGGTTTCAGCCGATGCCGATGCCGCGCCGGTTGTTTTACATCCCAACGGCCCCCTGCGCACCGCGACACTTAAAACCACGGGACGTGAAGGACTTTCGGTTCCCGCGGATGCCGATTTTCAATTGTTGTCGGGTGGAAAAAATATCAGCCTCAAACCCGGTCAAACAGCTGATCTGGTTTTTCGTTATGTTGACAAAGTCAATGGCCTGCAGGTAGATAAAATTTTTCATTTCAATGGTGATAGTTACCAGTTTGATATGAACTACCAGGTCAAAAATATTTCCACCCGGAATAAAAGTGGTGTGCTGCAATTAAGCCTGGTTCAACCCTGGGATGAGAAACTTCATTCCAGTCGTTATGATTTTATTGGCCCGGTCACTTATACCGGTAAGGATCTTGAGACCGATAAAGTTAAAAAACTGGCAGAACAGATCAAGAGTTATCGTCAACCGGTCTGGTCCGGATTTGAAACCAAGTATTTCATCAGTGCCGCTGCCCCGCTGGGAAGTGCGATTGAAAAGGTCACTGTTTCCAAAGAGGGGGAATTGATTGAAAATACCTTTTCCTCGACATACTTGAATATTGCTCCGCAGGCGACCGCGCAGATAGGGGTCAATTTCTATTTCGGTCCCCGTGATTTTGAAATACTCAAGCAGGCCGGACATCAATTCGATAAAGCCATTGACCTTGGTTTTTTTGCTGTCATCGCGTCACCTTTGCGTTATGTGCTTAAATTCTTCTATGGTTTCGTTGGTAATTACGGGGTTTCCATTATCCTGCTGACCGTCATCATCAAGCTCATCTTCTGGCCGTTGACTCAAAAAAGCTATACGTCGATGAAGGAAATGCAGAAGATTCAGCCTGAAATGGCCAAAATCAGGGAAAAATTCAAAAACGACAAGGAGCGGATGAACAAAGAGATTATGGCTCTTTATAAGGATAAAAGAGTCAATCCTCTCGGCGGTTGTCTGCCGATGGTCATCCAGATTCCAGTTTTCTTTGCCCTCTACCGGGTGTTGATGGTCGATATCGCCCTGCGGCACGCGCCCTTTGTTTTCTGGTTGCAGGATCTCTCTGCCAAAGATCCCTATTACATCACTCCGGTTATTATGGGGGTGACCATGTTTATCCAGCAGAAAATGACCCCTTCGACCATGGACCCGAAACAGGCCAAAATGTTCATGATGATGCCGGTTGTTTTTACCTTCCTGTTTCTGAATTTCCCTTCCGGCCTGGTTGTCTACTGGTTGACCAATAACCTGTTGACCATTGGTCAACAGTACATGATTCATCGTAAACCGTCCTGAAAGGTTCATGGTTCAGGAACTTCTTCATTTTCGGGTGTCGGCAACCGGTCTGCCCGAAGCCGTTGATCGGGGGGTGCAGTATTTCAACTGCAACCGCGGTGATCTGGAAGCGGATATTCTGCAACCGCCGCGACAGGGTTTGTTTGGTCTGTTCGGTCGCAAAAATGCCGTGGTGCGATTACGGGTTATCAATCGCGTTCAGGCCGGCCGGTTGATTCTGGAGAAGTTGCTGTCGCTGATCGGAATAGATGCCCGGGTCGAGATTTCAACCCCGGCGCTGACCCTCAATATCATCTCTGATCAGAGTGCCCTTGTTATCGGCCGTCACGGCCAGACGATTGACAGCCTGGAAATCGTGCTTAACGGTCTTCTCGATCGTGTCCTGCCGGGCGGAGGTCGACTGGTTGTTGATTGCGATGGCTACCGGCAGAGACGTCTTGCCGCCTTACAGGGACTCGCCCGTAAACTGGTTCGGCAGGCCAGGGAATCGGGTGGGACCGCCATCAGTGAATCTCTGCCCGGAGATCAATGTCGTATTCTGCAGCAGTTGCTGACCAGGATGCCCGGTATTACCGTACGGACCCGGGGACAAGGCCATCTGAAGAAAATGGTTGTCGGGTTAAAGGCCTGATTGTGAATACTGAAAAGACCATTATCGCTCCGGCAACTCCACCAGGTGAAGGCGGGCTGGCTGTTGTCCGGCTGTCCGGGCCCTCTTCCGAGGAGCTGTTGCGACGTTTCTTCAAACCTTCCGGTAAATTCCCGTCCCTTGACAGTCATCGGCTTTATCACGGTCATCTTGTTGACGCAAACGGTTCTCTGATCGATGAAGTCATGGCAGTCATTATGCGTTCGCCACGCACCTTTACCCGGGAAGACGTAGCTGAGATTCATTGCCATGGCGGTCCGCTGATTGTTCAGCAGATTCTTGATCTTTTTATTGATGCCGGTGCTATTCTTGCCCAGCCGGGTGAATTTACGCTGCGGGCCTTCCTCAATGGACGAATCGATCTGGCACAGGCTGAAGCTGTGGCGGATCTGATTCATGCCCGCTCTGTTTCAGCCCAAAGAGTTGCCCTGAATCAGCTGCAAGGAAAACTTTCACAGATAATCAGGATTTACCATCGGCAGGTGGTTGATTTACTGGCGTTGGTTGAGGCGCATATCGATTTTCTTGAAGAGGATATTTCGCCACCTCAACCCGATGTTCTCTGCCGTTCGGCAGAAGACATTATTGAAGCGATTGAAGATCTGATTGCGGGTTTCAACAGTGGTCGGATGATACATGATGGGTTGCGAATACTGCTGGCAGGAAAGCCGAATGTCGGTAAAAGTTCTCTTCTCAACTGTCTTCTTGGAGAATCTCGGGCCATTGTATCCCCGTCTGCCGGAACAACCCGGGATATAATCGAAGAATCGTTGTTGCTGCACGATCTTCCTGTACGCTTGATAGATACCGCCGGCATACGTCATACTGACGATTCGGTTGAACAGGAAGGTGTTCGCAGGGCGCGGGAAAAAGCCGGCAGCGCCGATCTGGTACTGTTGCTGATCAATGCTGATCAGCACCCGGATCAGGATGATTTACTGGCCCTGGATTCATGTCGCGATCAGAAGTTGCTGCTTGTCATAAATAAGCAGGATCTTTCTCCCTCGGTTCAACTGTCTTCACCCTGGTCGGACTATCCCCGGGTTTTTATCAGTGCAAAATACAGACAGAATATCGATGGCCTGATAGAGGCCGTACGCGATCTGGCCGGTCTTTCAGGTGGCGCGGACAGCAGTGAATCGGTCATGCTTTACGAACGCCGTCACTATCAGTCCCTGCTGCAGGCCAAATCTTGTCTGCAACGGTTTATTTCCGGATGCCGGGCAGGTTTTGGTTTTGAATTATTAGCCCTTGATCTGCGCGATACTCTGCGGGCAATTGGTCTGATTACCGGTGAAACCACTCCGGACCAGGTTCTTGACCGGATTTTCAGTCGGTTCTGTATCGGAAAATAATGAAATTGTTTCACGTGGAACATTTCCACAAGATGTTGTGGTTGGACGACCTCATTAATCGACATGCTGTGGCGGTGTTGTTCATAAGGAAACAGGATGCCGACCATGTTCAGTTATGGTAAGGATTATCAGGTTATCGTTGTCGGTGCCGGGCATGCCGGCTGTGAAGCGGCGCTGGCCGCCGCACGGATCGGTTGTTCCACCCTGCTGCTGAACCTGAGTCTGGATGCAGTAGCGCAGATGTCCTGCAATCCGGCGATCGGCGGTCTCGCCAAGGGTCACCTGGTCAAGGAAATCGATGCGCTCGGCGGCGAAATGGGGCTCACTATTGACGCCACCGGAATACAGTTTCGGGTCTTGAATACCCGTAAGGGTCCCGCAGTCAGGGCTTCGCGGGCTCAGGCCGACCGGCGTGCCTACGCCTTGCGGATGAAACAGATTCTCGAAGCGGAACCGCGACTTGATCTTAAACAGGGCGCGGTGGATGCCCTGGTGGTTGAGAACGGTCAGGTGCGCGGAGTAAAAACCCGTGAAGGAATTACTTACCGGGGACAGAATGTGGTGCTGACCACCGGGACCTTCATGCGCGGCCTGATTCATGTCGGTTTGAATCATTATCCCGGCGGTCGTGCCGGAGAGCCTCCTTCGGTCGGCCTGTCAGACAATCTTCGCAATCTCGGTCTGCAGGTCGGTCGACTGAAAACCGGTACGCCGGCGCGGCTCGATCGCAACAGTATCGACTTTTCCTGTCTTGAAGAACAATTTGGAGATGATCATCCGCGCCCCTTCTCTTTTCTGAATCGATGTATTGAGCAGTCGCAGGTTTCCTGCTACATCACCTACACCAATGAGCGTACCCACGAGATAATCCGCCAGGGGCTTGACCGGTCGCCTCTTTATAGCGGCATTATTGAGGGTGTCGGACCACGCTACTGCCCTTCTATTGAAGATAAAGTAGTGCGATTCCCGGATAAGGATCGCCACCAGCTATTTCTCGAACCGGAGGGTTTACAGAGTAGCGAGATCTATCCCAACGGCGTCTCAACGTCTCTTCCCCCCGATGTGCAGCTCGCATTTCTGCGGTCCATCAGCGGGTTGGAACAGGTGGAGATCATGCGACCGGGTTATGCCATCGAGTACGACTATGTCGACCCGATCCAGCTGCAACCCACCCTGGAGACCAAGTTGATTGAAGGTCTTTTTCATGCCGGGCAGATCAACGGCACTTCCGGCTATGAGGAGGCGGCGGCACAGGGACTGATCGCCGGCATCAATGCCGCCCGTCGGGCCCGGGGTGAAGAACCGCTGATCCTGCGCCGCGACCAGGCCTATATCGGGGTGCTGATCGACGACCTGATCAATCTCGGTGCGCCGGAACCCTATCGGATGTTTACGTCACGGGCTGAATACCGGCTGTTGTTGCGTGAGGATAATGCCGATCAGCGGTTGACCCCCCTCGGCCGTGAAGTGGGCCTGGTTGACGATGCGCGCTGGGCGGCCTTTGAGGAGAAAATAGGCCAACTCGGCAGAGCCCGGGAGATCGCCGGGCGGGTGCGTGTGGCACCCGGTGACCGGAAACAGGTGGCGCGGCTCGGATTGCAGGAGCTGAACAATGGGGCCAGTCTGGAAGAACTGCTGCGCCGTCCGCAGTTGACGATTAAAGACCTGGCATGGCTGGATGAGGAATTGGAAGGTTTCTCCAGTGAAGTTCTTGAACAGCTGGAGATCGAGACCAAGTATGCCGGTTATATCCGCCGCCAGGAGGACGAGGTTGCCCGCTTCCGGAAGACCGAAGAGGTGCGGATTCCGGATAATTTCCACTACGCCGAAATTGGCGGCATGTCAGCCGAAGTGATTGAAAAACTGGAGAAAATTCGTCCAAGAACCCTCGGTCAGGCGGCCCGGATACCCGGTGTGACCCCGGCCGCGGTGGCCATACTGTCGGTCCTGTTGCGCCGTGGCTGAACTCAGTTTGCAACGGCGTCTGGCCGATCTGCTCAGGAAGGCGGAGTTGCCGGTGGCGGAGGATCGGCAGGTTGACCTGTTGCGCTACCTTGAGGAACTGGCACGCTGGAACCGTAGCCATAATCTGACTGCCGTAAGTGAACCGGTAGCAGCCCTGGAAACCCACCTGGTCGATTCCCTGACCCTGCTTCCCCTCCTGCCGGAAAGCTGCACCCTGCTCGATTTCGGCTCAGGTGCCGGTCTTCCCGGTTTGCCTCTGAGGATCGTCCGTGACGACCTGCGCCTGACCTCACTTGACGCGGTCGGCAAGAAACTCGCCTTTCAGCGACATCTGGCCCGGGTTCTGCGGTTGCGTGACATCGATTTCGTCCATGCCCGACTGGAGGATTTTTCCGCCGCCGGCGAAAATCATGGCCGTTACCAGCGGATCGTCTTTCGGGCCGTGGGAGAAATCGATCGATTTGCACCATTGGTTCTGCCTTTGTTGGAGCCGGGCGGTCTCTGGATCGCGATGAAGGGCCCCGATGGTCAGCAGGACTGGAAAAATTTCTGCGGGCAACCCCTGGCGGGTTTTCGCAATCATGCCTGCCTGTCGCTGAAACTGCCTTCCTGCGGTGCCGAGCGCAACCTGCTTTGCTTCGAAAAAGAATAGAACCTGAATCCGTGATTCAGGTCGAAATCATGATGGCGTCGCAAAAACTCACCAGCAGCTGCTGAGGAGCTGCGTGTGTCGCGTTCTTTCGGTACGCTTTGCTCGATAACCGCGCGCCTGTTGCTGCATTCAGCCAGGACCATGAATGCGCAGCAACCAGCAGGGTCGCATGGATGTCTTCCTCTGCTTCCCCACGCGACAACCGGTGAGTCATAAAAAACACTATATCTGGTGGGCCTGGTTTATGTATCCACAAGATATTGCAAGTATTTGAAAAGGTAGCATTTCTTCTTCAACGTCGCGGGTGAATATGTTAGTCTTGGCGGCCTGAACTTACCACCTGGACCGTCCGGTTCGGGTTTTAAAACCGGAGAGGTTTTCATGGCCCGGATTATTGCAATTGCCAACCAGAAGGGAGGGGTCGGCAAGACGACCACGGCGGTCAATCTGGCCGCGTCGTTGTCGGCTGCCGAAAAGTCCACCCTGCTGGTCGATATGGACCCCCAGGGAAACGCCACCAGTGGTGTCGGGATCGACAAGGAGGCGCTCGAGGCGACCGTCTACAACGGCCTGCTCGAAGAAGCCGGAGCCGTCGACCTGCTCTGCCGTACGGAACTGGAGCAGCTGCATATCCTGCCGGCCGATCCGGATCTGATCGGCGCCGAAGTTGAACTTGTGGCGGCCGACGGCCGGGAACGGCGACTCAAGGCCCTGCTGGCAGAGATCGAAGACAACTATGATTACATTCTGATCGACTGCCCTCCATCGCTCGGTCTGTTGACCATCAATGCCCTGACCGCGGCGGAAAAAGTGCTGATTCCGATGCAGTGCGAGTACTACGCCATGGAGGGGCTCAGCCAGTTGCTCAATACCATTTCTCTTATTCAGCAGGATCTCAACCCGCGATTGACCATCGGCTACATCCTGTTGACCATGTTCGACAGTCGCAACAACCTCTCCCACCAGGTCGGTGAGGAAATCCGCACCCATTTCAACCGTCAGTTGTGTGAAACGGTGATTCCACGCAATGTGCGGCTTTCCGAAGCGCCAAGCCACGGGTTGCCGGTGCTGCTTTACGATATCGCTTCGAAAGGGTCGCAGGCCTATCTCGACCTGGCCCGGGAAATTATTCAGGCGGAGGTTTGACGAATGGCCAAGCGACCTGCACTCGGCAAGGGGATCGGAGCCCTGATCCCGGGAAATGTCAAGGCGGTGCCGACCACAGACGGCACCCGGGGCAGCAAATATTTTCTCTGTCCCATCGAGGAACTCAAACCGCACAGCAAGCAGCCGCGCAAGACCTTTGACGACGCGAAAATGACCGAACTGGTCGCCTCGATCAAGGAAAAAGGGGTGATTCAGCCCCTGGTGGTCCGACACCATGACGACCATTACCAGATCATTGCCGGTGAACGCCGCTGGCGGGCGGCGCAAAAAGCCGGATTGAAGGAAGTGCCGGTCGTCATTCAGGATGTTTCCGAGGATTGGGCGCTGGAAATGGCGCTGATCGAAAATATCCAGCGTGAGGATCTCAATCCGATCGAAGAGGCCGAGGCCTACCGCCATCTGATGGAGAGCTTTGACCTCTCACAGGAAGAAGTTGCCAAGCGGGTCGGCCGGGAAAGGTCCACGGTTGCCAATATGCTGCGCCTGCTCAAGCTGCCGGGTAAGGTCCGCGGCGACGTGATTGCCGGTCATCTCAGCATGGGACATGCCCGCGCCCTGCTCGGTCTTGAGGACGAAGAGGATATCGTCGAAGCACGCGAACAGGTTCTGGCGCGCAAACTGTCGGTCCGTGAATGCGAGGCCCTGGTCAAAAAAATCAAGAATTTCGGTCGTGTGCCGAAGAACAAGTCTGAACCGGCAACCGTTGATCCGGAGTTGAAGCGGCTTGAAGTCGAATTGAAACGGACCCTCGGCACCCAGGTGCGCATTCAGCCCCGGGGCAAGGGAGGCCGTATCGAAGTCAGTTATTTTTCCCCCGCCGAACTGGAGCGCCTGCTTGCTCTGTTCGGAGTCAGCTGAGGGGATCGTTATTCATGCTGCGCAAGAGGAGGGAGCCCGTCATCATGCGTAAAGATCAGGCAATCGACAAGGGGGACATCAAGGCCTTTCTCGGTCCCGGCAGTCAGTTTGAGGGTAAATTGCTGTTTGATGAGATCGTTCGGCTCGATGGCCGTTTCAGTGGCGAGATTGTCAGCAAGGACACCCTGATCGTCGGTCAGGAGGCGGAAATCGAGGCCGAAGTTACGGTCGGTACCCTGATTCTCTCGGGCCGATTCAAAGGCAATATCAAGGCCGGCTGCAAGGTCGACCTGCGGGCCCCTGCCCGGGTCGAGGGCAATATCGAGACCCCGGTGCTGGTGGTCGAGGAAGGGGTGATTCTTAACAGCACCCTGCATATGGACGGGGCGAAAAAGGTCCCCGTCAACAAGACTTCCTGAGGGGCGAGTTTCGTCGCGAGGGGGAAAAAACAAAACAGCATCTTGACAGCGTTGGGAGGGGTATGTTAGCAATGCGCTGATTTGCCGCAGGGCAAACTTTTTTATCCCCCCGATACTTGTATACAGTATACCGACAGCCGAACCTAATTACCAGGCAGAGGACAGCCAGTGATCAGCCTCGACATTACTCTTGTTATTCAGTTTGTCAATTTCGTCATCCTCATGGCCATCCTTAACATGGTGCTCTACCGTCCGCTACGCCGGATGATTGAGCAACGCAAGGAAACCATCGAGGGCAACCGCCGGGCCGCCGACGATCTGGAGGCGAGCATCGAAGAAAAGATGACCCGCTACCAGCAGCAGTTGCAGGAAGCCCGCCTCAAGGGCAACCAGGAACGTGCTGCCCTGCGTCAGGCCGCTCTTGAGGAAGAAAGCAAAACCCTGGGCGCGGCCCATGAGCAGGCCTCGGCAAAACTGCAGGCGATCAAGGAGCAGGTGGCTGCGGAGGCCGCCGTCGCCCGCGAGGCGCTGAAAAAGGAAACCGAGGCGCTGGCCGGTGAAATTGCCAGCAAGATTCTCGGGAGGAAGCTGTAATGTCGAATACCAAGTCCAATCTTTTCAAGACCCTGATTGTTTTCGCCATTGTCCTGGCCGCCGGCACGGTCTTCGCCTCGGGTGGGGAGCATCAGGCCGACGGCGGGGTATTGCTCAAGGATTTTCTCTGGCGCTGCCTGAACTTTGCCGTCACTCTCGGCCTGCTCGCCTATTTCGTCACCAAGCCGTTGCGCAACGGTCTGGCCGGCCGCCGGCAGGGCATTGCCGACAGCCTGGCCGCCGCTGAAAAGATGAAGGCCGAGGCCGAGGCCAAGTTTGCCGAATATGACCGCAAGCTGAGCCGGGCCGCCGAAGAGATTGAGGAGATCTATCAGCAGATCCGCCACGAAGGTGAACGGGAAAAGGAGCGAATTCTCGACGAAGCCCGGCAAATGGCCGTCAAGATCAAGAGTGAAGCCGAAAAATCGGCAACTCTCGAGGTCGCCAGGGCGCGCCGCGAACTGCGTGAGGAAGCCTCCCGTCTCGCGGTCGAGATTGCCGAGGAGATGTTGCGCAAGAAATTCACCAAGAAAGACCAGACCCGTCTGGTGGATGAATATATTCAGAAGGTGGGAGAGTTACATTGAGCACCAGTGCGATAGCAAAACGATATGCCAGGGCGCTGGTCGGCATTGCTGCCGAACAGCAGACGGTGGAGCAGTACGGCAGTGAACTCGGCAGGGTCCGTGAGGCCTTCGGAGTGGAAAAATACCTGCGGCTGATCCTGGAGAGCCCCACCTTCCCGCTCAACAAGAAGGCGGCTATTCTCAATGACCTGATGGAGTTGCTTGAACTCTCCGAGGGTATGCGGGCCTTTCTCGGCCTGTTGCTGGAAAAGGACCGTCTGCAGTATCTGGCCCAGATCGAGCGTGACTACAGCCGGCTCGCCGATGAGATGGCCGGCCTGGTCCGGGCCGCGGTGACCGCCTCGCGGGAGCTTGATGTCAAGCAGCAGCAGGCGATCAAAGCCGGGCTGGAACAGCAGACCGGCAAGCAGGTCGAACTGAGCATCGCCGTTGACGAAGAACTGATCGGCGGGTTGCAGGTCGAGATCGGCGGCCGCCTGTTCGACGGCAGTCTGAAAACGCAATTGAAGCGCATTGAAGATACCTTAAAAAAGGGGTGAGAAGGACTTATGGAAATCAGAGCAGAAGAGATCAGCGCGATCATCAAGAAACAGATCGAGAACTTCGGTCGCGAGGTGGAGGTCAGCGAGACCGGCACCATCATTTCGGTTGGTGACGGCATCGCCCGTATTCACGGTCTGGATAAAGCGATGGCCGGCGAGTTGCTGGAATTCCCCGGCAACATCATGGGCATGGTTCTCAACCTCGAAGAAGATAATGTCGGTGCCGCCATTCTCGGTGAAGCCCAGCACATCAAGGAAGGCGATACCGTCAAGCGCACCGAGCAGATCGTGCAGGTTCCGGTCGGTGAAAAGCTGCTCGGCCGGGTGGTCAACGGCATCGGAATTCCGATCGACGGCCTCGGTGAGATCGAGACCGACGATTACCGCAAGGTCGAGATCAAGGCTCCCGGCATTGTCGCCCGTAAATCGGTTCACGAGCCGATGCAGACCGGTCTCAAAGCGATCGACTCAATGGTTCCCATCGGCCGCGGTCAGCGCGAACTGATCATCGGCGACCGCCAGACCGGCAAGACCGCCGTCGCCATCGACACCATCATCAACCAGAAGGGCAACGGCGTGGTCTGCATCTACGTCGCCATCGGCCAGAAACGTTCCACGGTCGCCCAGGTGGTTGACAAACTCAAGAGCCACGGCGCCATGGATTACACCATCGTCGTCGCCGCGACCGCGTCCGACCCCGCTCCGCTGCAGTTTATCTCCCCCTACACCGGGGTCACCATGGGCGAGTTCTTCCGCGATACCGGCAAACACGCTCTGATTATCTATGATGATCTCTCCAAGCAGGCGGTCGCCTACCGGCAGCTCTCCCTGCTGCTGCGCCGCCCGCCGGGACGTGAGGCCTATCCGGGCGATGTCTTCTACCTGCACAGCCGTCTTCTGGAGCGTGCCGCCAAGCTGAACGATGACCTCGGTGCCGGTTCATTGACCGCGTTGCCGATTATCGAGACCCAGGCGGGTGACGTTTCGGCCTATATCCCGACCAACGTCATCTCCATTACTGATGGCCAGATTTTCCTCGAAACCGACCTCTTCTACTCCGGTGTCCGTCCGGCGATCAACGTCGGCCTGTCGGTTTCCCGCGTTGGCGGCAGCGCTCAGGTCAAGGCGATGAAGCAGGTCGCCGGCACCCTGCGCCTGGCGTTGGCCCAGTATCGTGAAATGGCCGCCTTCGCCCAGTTCGGTTCCGATCTCGACGCCGCCACCCAGCGTCAGCTCAATCGCGGTGCACGGCTGGTCGAGATCCTCAAGCAGGGCCAGTATCAGCCGCTGCCGGTTGCCAAGCAGGTGCTGGCGATCTACGCCGCCAGCAATGGCTATGTCGACGAGTACCCGGCCACCGCGGTGCAGCGCTACGAGAAGGAGCTGCTCTCCTTCCTTGAAGGCAGCCACGCCGACCTGATCAAGGATCTTGGCGAGAAAAATGCCATCGACGATGAACTCGAGGGCCGGATCAAGGCCGCTCTGGAGGAGTTCAAAGGCCAGTTCGTCGCCTGATAACCCGACTGCGAAGGTAGCGAAATGCCCAGTCTGAAGGATATTAAAAAACGTATCGGCTCGGTCAAGAACACCAGCCAGATCACTAAGGCGATGAAAATGGTCTCGGCCGCCAAGCTGCGCCGTGCCCAGGAGGCCGTGGTGGCGGCCCGACCCTACGCCGACAAGCTGAACTATGTGCTTTCCAGTCTTGCCCTGCGCGAAGATCACGAAGCCCATCCGTTGTTGCAGGAACGGGGCAAGAAGAAAGCCCTGGTGCTGCTGTTGACGGCGGATCGCGGACTCTGCGGCGGCTTCAACGCCAATATCTCCAAGACGGCGGAGAAGTTCATCAAGGAGCGGACTGACGGCTTTGAAGAGTACGAGCTGATGATTGTCGGGCGCAAGGGAGCCGATTATCTGCGGCATCGTAATGTGCCGATCGGCAAGGTCCATGCCGGCATTACCTCCGGCATCAATTATCATACCGCGGCACTGATCGGCAGTGAGGTGGTCGAAGGCTACCTCGCGGATCAGTACGATGCTGTCTACCTGATCTACAACGCGTTTCAGAGCGCGATCACGCAGGTTCCGACGATCCGCAGGTTGTTGCCGATCGAACCGGCCCAGGTCGACGAACGCGAGCATATCGCCCAGTATATTTACGAGCCGGGCAAAACCGAGGTTTTGAGCCAGATTCTGCCCAAGCAGGTCGAGGTGCAGATCTTCCGCGGGCTGCTCGAATCGGTCGCTTCGGAGCATGGCGCGCGGATGAGCGCCATGGACAGTGCCAGCAAGAACGCGGCCGAGATGATCAACAAGCTGACCCTGCAGTACAACCGCGCCCGTCAGGCGGCGATCACCAAGGAACTGATGGAGATCATTTCCGGCGCCGAGGCGATCAAATAGTCGAAAACACAGCTGAAGATAATGCGGCTTAGAGGAAAACACGGAGGATAGGTTCACCATGAATAAAGGGAAAATCACTCAGGTCATCGGACCCGTCATCGACGTTGAGTTCGAGGCGGGAAAACTCCCGGAAATCTACTACGCACTGAAGGTTACCAACCCGAGTCTCGATGATCGTGAATGGAACCTGGTCTGTGAGGTCGCCCAGCATCTCGGTGAGAACACCGTGCGCGCCATTGCCATGGATTCGACCGACGGTCTGGTTCGCGGCCAGGAAGTTCTCGACACCGGCAAGCAGATCGTCATGCCGGTCGGCAAGGCGACCCTCGGCCGGATCCTCAACGTGATCGGCGAGCCGGTCGACGAGGCCGGACCGGTCAACGCTGAAGTCGAGTGGGAAATTCATCGTCCGACTCCCGAATTCGTGGAACAGTCGGTTGATGTCCAGGCCTTCGAGACCGGCATCAAGGTCGTCGACCTGCTCGCTCCCTACGCTCGTGGCGGCAAGATCGGCCTGTTCGGTGGAGCCGGGGTCGGCAAGACGGTTCTGATCATGGAACTGATCCACAATATCGCCAAGCAGCACGGCGGTTTCTCGGTGTTCGCCGGCGTCGGCGAGCGGACCCGTGAGGGCAACGACCTCTGGCACGAGATGAAGGATTCCGGTGTTCTCGACAAGGCGGCGCTGATCTACGGGCAGATGAACGAGCCCCCCGGTGCCCGTGCCCGCGTCGCCCTCTCCGCCCTGACCTGCGCCGAGTACTTCCGTGACGAAGAGGGCCAGGACGTGCTGCTGTTCGTCGACAACATCTTCCGCTTCACCCAGGCCGGTTCCGAGGTTTCGGCGCTGCTCGGCCGTATCCCTTCGGCGGTCGGTTACCAGCCGACCCTGTCGACCGAGATGGGTGAACTGCAGGAGCGGATCACCACCACCACCAAGGGTTCGATCACCTCGGTCCAGGCGATCTACGTTCCGGCCGACGACCTCACCGACCCGGCGCCGGCGACCGCTTTCGCCCATCTCGACGCGACCACGGTCCTTTCCCGCCAGATCGCCGAGCTCGGTATCTATCCGGCGGTTGATCCGCTTGATTCGACCAGCCGGATTCTTGATCCGCAGGTGGTCGGCGAAGAGCACTACAAGGTCGCCCGTGACGTGCAGTACGTGCTGCAGCGTTACAAGGATCTGCAGGATATTATCGCCATTCTCGGTATGGATGAACTTTCCGAGGAAGACAAACTGGTGGTTGCCCGTGCGCGGAAAATCCAGCGTTTTCTCTCCCAGCCGTTCCACGTGGCTGAGGTCTTCACCGGATCACCCGGCAAATATGTTGAGCTGGCCGACACCATCAAGGGATTCCAGGAAATCGTTGCCGGCAAGCACGATGAGATTCCCGAGCAGGCATTCTACATGGTCGGCACCATCGAAGAGGCCCTGGAGAAAGCCAAAGAACTGGCCGCCTGATCGTTTCGGCCTTGAAGAGGACCTAGTACATGGCAGAAAAACTGACACTGCAATTGGTTACGCCCTACAAGAAGGTGCTTACCGCCGAGGTTGACGAGGTAACGGCCCCGGGAACCCTGGGCGAACTGGGTCTGTTGCCGGGACATACTCCGTTGCTGACGACCCTGAAGATCGGCGAGCTTTCCTACAAGCAGGGTAACGAAAACTTTCATGTTGCCGTCAACTGGGGCTATCTCGAAGTCGAGGATGATCAGGTTAATGTTCTGGTCGAAACGGCCGAACCGGCCGATGAAATCGATCTCGAACGCGCCAGAGCGGCCCTTGGTCGGGCCGAAGAAAAACTCAAGGGGCTCGATCCCGAAGACAAGAATTTCAAGATCATGGAAGCCGCCCTGGAGCGGGCGCTGATCAGGATTCAGGTTGCCGGCCACAAGGGCCGTTGATTCTATTCATAACGACAGTAAAAAAAGGGCGACCTTCCGGGGTCGCCCTTTTTTATTGGCTGCTGAATCAGCAAGCTTCAGCCGAGCAGCTGATCATCCTCTTCAAGCTGGCGCATCTTGTCCATGACCAGTTCCAGGTGGATGCGCATCGCCTCGCGGGCCCGTTCCGGTTGATGGGCACGGATAGCCTCAAGGATTTCAAGGTGATGTTTCATCAGCAGGTCGATGTAGCCTTCCTTCTGGTAGAATTCCATCAGGGCGACCATGATGGTGGTGTGGAACAGTTCCTGGATGGTGTTGAGGACATGCAGCTGGATGGTATTGTGCGCCGCGGCGGTGATGGCATAATGAAATCTGGCGTCAATGTCGGGTTTCCAGCCGCCATTGCTGGCCTGGCGTTTCATTTCCTGATAGAGATCGTCAAGGCGGGCAATGTCTTCGGGGGTGGCGCGTTCGGCGGCCAGATAGGCCGACCAGGTTTCGAGCCCCATGCGGACCTCAGCCAGGGAATAGAGCATTTTCGGATTTTTCTCGACCATGCTGGTCAAGGGGTCGGCCATGGTGGCTTCGGTCAATGAGAGGACGAAGGTTCCCCCGCCCTGGCGCGACTCGACCAGTCCCATCGCTTCCAGCACCATGATTGCCTCGCGGACGGACGGGCGGCTGACACCGAGCAGTGACGCTAGCTCCCTCTCTGATGGGACGCGTTCACCCGGCTTCAGCTCTCCCTCGGAAATCAGGGTTCTGATCTGTTCAACGATTTCTTCGGAGATTTTCTTCGGACGGATGGGCTTGAAAACGTTGGTCATTCCATTGCTCCACGGGGTGAATTGGTAAGACCAGTTTTTTAACACTGATAACAATAAAAGGCAAGCTGCGCCATGACGGGAACCGTGACCGATAAAACTATCATTCATTGTGACATGGATGCTTTCTTCGCCTCCGTCGAGCAGCTGGACCGGCCTGATCTGGCCGGAAGGCCGGTGCTGGTCGGCGGCAGTCGCGAGCGGGGTGTGGTCAGCGCCTGTTCGTACCAGGCCCGACCGTTTGGAGTTCGTTCCGGGATGGCGATGAGCAAGGCCCTGGCGCGTTGCCCCGGGGCGATGGTTCTGCCGGTGAGGATGGAGCGCTACCAGCAGGTGTCACGGCAGGTTTTTGCGATTTTCTCAGACTACAGCGACCTGATCGAACCGCTTTCCATCGATGAGGCTTTTCTCGATGTCAGTGGGTGCCTGCGTCTGCTGGGGCCCGGGGTGAAGATAGCCGAAGCCATTCGCCACCGGGTGCGCCGGGACCTCGGCCTGCCGATCAGTGCCGGAGTGGCGCCCAACAAGTTTCTCGCCAAGCTCGCTTCGGAAGAAGCCAAGCCGGATGGGCTGCTGGAGATTCTTCCCGAGCAGGTGGATGACTTTCTGTTGCCCTTGGATATCGGCAAGCTCTGGGGGGTCGGTCGAGTGATGGCGGACAAACTTCGAGCCCTGGGTATCGACCGGGTTTCTGACCTGCGCGGGTGGCGGCGCGAGGATCTCAGTCGACGCTTCGGTCGCGAGGGGGCCAGGCTTTATGAGCTTGCGCGTGGAATCGACCCCAGACCGGTTGTGCCGGGGCGCGAAATCAAGTCGATCGGCGCCGAGGAGACCTTCTCCCGGGATCTCACGGATCCGGAAGAGATACGCCGCCAGCTGCTGTCTCAGGCTGAGAAGGTCGCGCGCCGGGTACGCAAGCAGGGATTGGCGGCGATGGGTCTGATGCTGAAAATAAAATATGCGGATTTTTCAACCCGGAGCAGAAGCCACCGGTTCCGGAACCCCGCGCGCGAGGCCGAGGAGATCTGGCGGGCAACGCTGGAGCTGCTGAAAGATACCGAGGCCGGGTTGAGGCCGGTGCGATTGACCGGTATCTACCTGACCGATCTGGTCAACCCGGGGCGGGGCCAGCAGGAACTCTTCTGTGACCCGATGGCGGAACGCCGGCAGAAGTTGATCCGCGCCATCGACGAGTTGCAGGACCGTTTCGGTTCGAAGGCAACCAGGCGTGCGACCCTGCTCAAACAAAAAGGTTCAGTTCAAGGCGTCCAGAAAGGGGAGGACGGCGGCGAGTGAATGATCGAGATGCGTCTGGCTGTGGGCTTCAAGGGTGATGCTCGGGCGCAGGCCGGTTTCCGTGAGATGTGACCAGAGTGGAGTGAAGTCGATCTGCCCGGCACCGACCGGCAGGTGGTCGTCCTGGCGGCCGAAATTGTCGTGCAGGTGGAGGTGAAAGAGCTTGCTGTCGAGACTCTGCAGCCACGCGGCCAGGGTCGGCTTTCCGAACAGAGCCCAATGACCGATATCGAAACAGTGACCGAAGGACGGATGATCAAGGCCGTCGACCTGTTCCCGCAGCAGAACGGAATCCTCATCATAGATATTTTCCAGCGCCAGGCGGATTCCCAGACGTTCGGCCCTGACACAGAGTTGCGGCCAGAAGTGCAGTGCCTGCTGCAGCCAGGCACGACGCTGCTTGCCATAGCGCCAGCTGTCGTAGCCGGGATGAAACACCACCAGCCGGGCAGCAAGACGATCCGCGGCATCAAGGGTCTGTAGAAAACGCTTCAGGGTCGCCTGCTGAACCAGCGGTTCCACGGCACCGGCGTTGAGATCCATGAACGGGGCGTGGACGGTGACCGCCAGCGAGGCGGCTTGAAAGCGGGCTCCGAGATTGGTGAAATAGCCCGGTTCATGCAGGTCGAGATCAATCGCCTGCAGACCGAGTTCAGGTTGCAGCCGGCGCTCCAGCAGGCTCGGCAGATACATTTCGACCTGTCGGAAGGGGACGTGGACATGCAGAAAGGATGGCACCATGGTCAACTCCGTCCGGCGGCGATCCGTTCCAGGTTTTCAATCGCCGGCCGTTCTCCGAGGGTAATCAGGATATCCCCGGCGGCAATAACGGTTTCGGAGGCCGGGTTGAAAACCATTGTACCATCCCTCTTCTTGATGCCGACGATGATGGTCCCCAGGTCCTTGCGAATCCCCGACGTCAACAGGGTTTGACCGGCAAGGGATGATTCCCGACCCACCGTCACCTCTTCCATCTGCAGTTCCAGGTTGTGGTCGGCGGTGGCGATTTCAATGAAGTCGACCACCGACGGCCGCAGGATCGCCTGGGCCATGCGGGTGGCGCCGATCACATAGGGAGAAATAACCTTGGAGGCCCCTGCCCGACGCAGTTTCAGTTCGGACCCCTCTTCGCCGGCCCGGGCGAGGATGAAGAGATTGGGATTGAGGCCGCGGGCGGTGAGGGTGATATAGACATTTTCAGTGTCGGAGGTGACCGCGGTGATCAGTCCGTTGGCTTTGCGGATGCCGGCCGCTTCGAGGGTCGCGTCATCGGTGGCGTCGCCGGCGACGAACAGGATACCGTCATCCGACAGTCGCCCGCAGAGGACGGGGTCCTTTTCTACCACGACAAAAGGAAGTGGGCGGGCGGAAAACTCACGGCAGATCAGGGCGCCGATCCGTCCGTAGCCGCAGACAATGTAGTGCCCCTGCAGTTTGGCAATCTGTTTCTGCAATTTTTTCCTCCCCAGCAGCTGGCGCAGTTGACCCTCGACGGTCAACCGGATCAGGCTGCCGACGGCGTAGGCGATAATCCCGGCGCCGAAAATAATGAGCAGAATGGTGAAGGCCTTGCCTTCAGGTGAGAGCGTGCGAACTTCGCGGAAACCGACGGTGGAGAGGGTGATCACCGTCATGTAAAGGGCGTCGAAGGGAGCCCAGCCTTCAAGCAGGGAATAGCCGACCGTACCGAAGCCGATAACCGCGACCAGGGTCAGAAGAGAAAAGCGAAGATGGCGGACCGGGTCCATGCAGGCTCCAGAGTTGGATTTTTCGGGATCATAGCGACAGCCGGCCGAAATGGCAAGTTGAAGAGCTTCGGGCGGGCAAGAAAAAGCTTGACAGGGCTTGTATACTGTATACAATCAAACATGCTAAACTTTAGTGATTCCGCCGTCACTTTTCCGTGAGAAATGAACAAGCTGTCAGTGGCGTGCGGGGTATCTGGAATGGAGATTTCCGTTGCGAAAAAAACCGATTGAACGTCATCAGACTCTCCGCGAGAAAATTCTCGAAACCATTCGTGAATCGATCCTCAAGGGTAATTTGAAACCCGGTGAGAAAGTCGCCGAACCGGAGCTGGCGGAACGCTTCGGCATCAGCCGCACGCCGATCCGTGAAGCTTTCCGGCAGCTCGAATCGGAGGGCTACCTGACGGTTATCCCCCGCAAGGGAGCGGTCGTCACCGAGCTGTCCGAACGAGATGTCAGCGAGTTTTACGCCATCAAGAGTATCCTCGAAGGCTATGCCGCCCGCCTTGCCGCCCGCAATCTCAGCCCACGGGATATTGACAAGCTCGAACAGATCAACAAGCGTCTTGAGCAGCTGGCCGAAGAAGGAGACGTGAAAAATTTCTACCGGATCCACAATGAATTTCACGATCTTTTCATCAAGGCCTCCGGCAATGAGAAGCTGGCGGAACTGATCGAACAGGTGGGGATGAAATTCAACCGTCTGCGGATGGCGTCCCTCTCCCTGCCCGGACGGATGGAGATTTCGGTCGCCGAGCATCGCAAGATTATCGCCGCCTTCAGGGACAAAGACGGAGAGTCCGCTGACAACCTGGTCAGTCGCACCGCGGCGCTCGGCGGCAAGGTGCTGATCCAGAGCATGGGTGGGTCGCACTCCCACAAGGATGCGATAAACCTGCTTGACGAGGCCGTTGATATCTGATCAATTTCGTGAAAAGGTGATACTCTCACTGTCTCAGATAGAAGAGTAGAGTTCTTGCCCGGCGACCTGCCTGAGAGGTCGCCGGTTTTTTTTGTTCACAGTTATAAAGGGGGTGCCGGGTGATGTCGATATGGAACAAGAGGCAGGCATCAAGCAGAAGGCGAGGAGAATGACCAGTCAACCCCTGACCCAGATGGCCCCGGAGGCTGCGGCGAGGGCAACCCTCGTTGATGGTGAAGAGGGGGATCTCTACGCCATCGGCATGGATTGCCTGCATCCCGACCTGCGGGCGCCGTGCGATCTCTACCGGCGGTTGCGGAGCGGAGAGTTTGTCTTCTTTGCCCGCGAGGGAATACCTTTTGACGATCGGGTCAAGGCGAGCCTGCTGGAGTTAGGGGTGGAATGCCTCTATATCCGGGAACAGGATGTCGGGCGATTTTTCCTCTATATCAAGCAGACCCTTGAAAAGATCGTCAAGGACCCCGCGGCTTCGGCTGAACACAAGGCTTCGGCGGTCCACATGTCCTGCCGGGAAACCATGCGGCGGGCCTACAGTGATCCGCGTGCCAGTTTTCTGCAGCAGGCCCACGAAGTGATCACGCCGACCGTTGACCTGATCGTCAACGACGAAGAGGCGACCCGTTGCCTGATCCGGCTGACCGCCTATGACCATTGCACCTACGTTCATTCCACCAATGTCGGCATCTTCGGCGTCGCCCTGGCGCGCATTATCCACGGCCATGAGTCAGCGGCAGTGATGGAACGGCTCGGCGCCGGGTTTTTTCTCCACGACCTCGGCAAATGCATGATTCCGATCGAGATCCTCAACAAGCCGGGAGCGCTGACCACCGCCGAACGACAGGTTGTCAATCGTCACCCCCTCGACGGTTACCACCTGCTGCAGGAACGTGGTTTCTTGACCAGAGAGGCGGAGATTCTCACCCTCCAGCATCATGAACGGGAAGACGGCAAGGGCTATCCGGCCGGCCTGACCACGCCCGACATCCACCCCTACGCCCGCATCTGCCGGCTGGTCGACGTTTACGAGGCGCTGACCGCCGAGCGTCCCTACCACCAGCGCCGCAGCACCTTTGAAGCGCTCAAGTTCATGCAGGAAAAGATCCTCACCGATATCGACCAGGAGCTGATGGCCGGCTTTGTACGGTTGTTCGCCAGGAGTTGAAGAAACCCCCGGGGTCGCCAACCCTCTCCGCCTCTGCGTTAAAAGGCTTTTGAATCTCCTTGTGTATTGGCGCATTGGTGATTTCAGTTGCGCAGCCGGTATCCCTTGCCGATCAGCAGCGCGACGATGCTGAAAAGAAGGATCGCCTGTGCCGCGGCGACGCCGAAGGCGACGCTGAAGGAGAGATCGCCGACGCCGAGGACGGCGTGGCGAAAGCCGTCGATCAGGTAGAAAAGCGGGTTGAGATGGGAGAGGCCGGCCCAGAAGCCGGGCAGAATGGAAATCGGGTAGAAGACCCCGCCGAGATAGATCAGCGGCAGGATCAGGAAGTTGGTAAACATCGACAGGGCGTCGAAATTATTGGCGAAAATGGCCGCCAGCAGCCCGAACTGGGCGAACAGGAAGCTGGCCAGGCAGGCCATTGCCAGGGCTGCCGGCGGGTGCGCCCAGGGGAGTCGGGCGAACAGGGTCGAGATCAACCAGACCGCCAGGCCGACGCCGATGCCGCGGATCATCGCCGCCAAAGTGTAGGCGCAGATGAACTGCGGCGGAGAGATCGGTGTCACCAGCAGGTCGACGATGTTGCCGAGATAGCGCGACATGAAGAGGCTGGAGCTGGTATTGGCGAAGGAGTTGTTGATCACCCCCATCAGGATCAGGCCGGGAATGACGAACTGGGCATAGGAGAAGCCCTCCAGCACGCTGATTCGCTCGCCGAGGGTGGCGCCGAAGACGAACAGGTAGAGGGACGCGGAGATGATCGGTGCCAGCAGGGTCTGCGATGACACCCGCAGAAAGCGGCGGATTTCCTTCTGAGTCAGGGTCCAGAAGGGCTGCCAGCGATGGTAGCGGCGATCGCCGAAAACCAGTTTCATGCTTCCCCTTCCCCGTTGTTTTTGAGACCGGTCATTTCGATAAAGATATCTTCGAGGTTCGGCTGCCGGGTTTCAATCTCCGCCACCTGCAGGCCGAGGCTGCTGATGCGCCCGAGCAATTCACCGCTGGCGGCCCCCTGCGGCACCGGCAGGGTCAGAATCAGCCCCTCCCCCTCCAGTCGCGGCTCGAGGTCCGCCAGCTCCGGCGGCGGCGAAGCCAGGGGGTGTTTCAGTTGCAGCACCAGCTCCCGCCGGCCGCAGCGCTGCAGCAGGCTGGAAGTCTTTTCCAGTGCGAGGATTTCGCCGTGGTTCATGATGGCGATCCGTTCGCACATCTGCTCGGCTTCTTCGAGGTAGTGGGTGGTGAGCAGGATACTGGTCCCCTGGTTGTTGATCTCGCGGACGAAGTCCCACAGCGAATGGCGCAGTTCGACATCGACGCCGGCGGTCGGTTCATCGAGGATCAGCAGCTTCGGCTTGTGAATCAGCGCTTTGGCGATCATCATCCGCCGTTTCAGGCCGCCGGAGAGCTTGATGATCACCTTGCCGAGATGCGGCCGCAGGCCGAGACGATCAATCAGCATGTTGCGCCAGGCCGGATCGTCATCGACCCCGAAGTAGCCGGAGTGGATGCGCAGCGACCGGTCGATGGTGAAGAAGTTGTCGATGACGATTTCCTGGTGCATGACTCCGGTCAGCCGGCGGGTCAGCCGGTAGTCGCGAACATTGTCGAGGCCGAAGATTTCCACCCGGCCGCCGCCGATGCGGGTGACTCCGGCGATCATGTTGATGGTGGTGCTTTTACCGGCGCCGTTGGGGCCGAGCAGGCCGAAGATCTCGCCGGCGCGGATTTCAAAGGAGATCCCTTTGACCACTTCAGGGCCGTCGAAACGTTTGCGCAGCTTGGAGATTTTCAGCGCGGGAGAAGTTTGATTTGCAGTTGTCGCGTGCATGAGGGGTATAATAGGCGCAAGGACGCTAAAGGACAACCGTGGCCGTAAACGATAAAATGGAAAATTTCAAGCACAGGAGATTCTTCGATGGTCAAGCTTGACCGGATCACCACCGGCGGCGGCGACAAGGGACAGACCAGCCTGGTCGACGGATCCCGGGTGCCGAAACAGTCGCTCCGGGTGGAGGCCTATGGCGGGGTCGATGAACTCAACAGCCTGTTCGGCGTGGTGCTGCTCGAAGCGCTGCCGCAGGGTGTCGGGCCGGAACTGGAGCGGATTCAGAACGACCTGTTTGATCTTGGCGCTGATTTCGCCACGCCGAGCGACGGGGCGGTCGGTGAGCGGGCCCTGCGCATCACCGATAATCACGTGAAACGTCTCGAAGCCGAGGTTGATCGGGTCACCGCTCTGCTGGAACCGTTGACCAGCTTCGTCCTGCCCGGCGGCACCCGCGCCGGGGCGCTGCTGCATCTGGCCCGCGCCACCGCCCGGCGGGTTGAACGCCAGGCCTGGCGGCTGGTCGAAGAGGAGGGGGTCGAAAAGATCAACCCCCGGGCCCTGACCTACCTCAACCGCCTCTCCGACCTCTGCTTCGTCTGGGCCCGGCTGGCCAATGACGGTGGGCGGGCCGACCGACTCTGGCAGCCCTGCGACAACTGCTGAGGCGGCCGATACGCACCCATCTGCGGCGTTACGCTCAGCCTTCAATCCTCGACGTAGCTGCCGCTACGCCTGCGGTTTCAGTCTTCGCAAGCCTTGCATCTGGGCACGTCTCGACCGCCTCGCAACAGAGGTTACAGGGGGGTGAGACTGCATCGAACCGTGACGGAAGGAACGGTTGGTCTTGGCAAACGAAAGGGGCTGCTCCCGCATGGTGAGCAGCCCCTTTTTGCAGTTTTCAGAAGAGGTTGGTCAACTTCAGTCGGCTTCCCCCTCCCCTTCGCTTTCATCCTCATCTTCAAATTCATCCGCGGTTTTCTTCTTGCCGAAGAAACGTGCCACCCAGATGCCGATTTCGTAGAGAATGACAAAGGGCAACGCCAGGGCGACCTGGGAGAAGACATCGGGCGGGGTGAGGATGGCGCCGATGACGAAGCCGATCACCAGCGCGTACTTGCGCTTGGCGGCCAGCCACTTGTAGTCGACAATGCCGATGCGGGCGAGGAAGAAGATGATGATCGGCAGTTCGAACACCACACCGAAGGCGAACAGCAGCTTGGTGGCAAAGGAGAGATAGCCGCCCATCGACAGCATCGGCGCCAGGCTGCCCTTCAGGCCGAAACCAATCAGGAAGGTGAAGATGCGCGGGAAGACGAAGAAGAAGCCGAAGTAGGTACCGACGCCGAAGCAGAGGCAACTGGCGAGGACAAAGGGAATCGCCAGCCGTTTCTCGTTGCTGTAGAGTCCGGGGGCGATGAAGGCCCAGATCTGCCAGAAAATGATAGGCAGGGCGACCAGGAAGCCGGCCAGGGCACCGAGTTTCATGTAGGTGAAGAAGGGCTCGGTGGCGTTGATGAAGACCAGCGAACTGCCTTCCGGCAGGGCGGTCTTGACCGGCCCGGCGATGTAGCTGAACAGTCGTTCGGCAAAACTGTAGCAGACGAGAAAGGCGATGAACCAGGCGGCGGCGGAAATCGTCAGGCGTTTGCGCAGTTCTTCAAGATGGGCCATCAGCGGCAATTGTTCTTCAGCCACGTTGCTCATCCTTGTGCTCTTCCTTGTTCAGGCTGTCCTGCTTGTCATCCAGCTCGGCGTTGGTCGAGTCTTCGCGCAACGCGTCGGTCCCGCTCGTCTCCTCCGTGGTCTGTTCGGCCAGCGGCCCGAGCCCTTCCTGTGGTTCGTCGTCGACCTCGGTTTTCACCCCGCTGTAGTAGGGTCCGGGTTCTTCCTCGGCACTGTCGGGAGGCTGCAGCTTGCCGCCCTCGAGAATCTGCCTGCGCAACTCGTCGGTGCGGGTTTCCTCCTGGATGGTGTGCTTGAATTCGTCGGTTGCTTTCTTGAATTCATTCATGGCCCGCCCCATGGCACGGGCGATATCGGGGAGTTTTTTCGGGCCGATGACCATCAGCGCGATGGCGAGAATCATCAGCAGTTCAGGGAAGCCGATTCCAAACATGTCGTAGAGTCCTGGTTGAGAGTCGGTTGAGAATAGCCGCAATCAGGGGGCAAGTCAAGGATGTGAAAGGGGCTTAACGGTTTGACATAGCAGGACTTTTCCACTAGACTGCGCCCCTGTGCCGTTTACGGAATCTTCAAATGGAAGATTAAGAAGGATCGTCATGACCGAGCAAGAGATCAAAAAGGAAATTCGCCGTCTGTGTGATGAGCGCGACGCCCTGCTGCTGGCGCACAACTATCAGCGTGACGAGGTTCAGGAAATAGCCGATATCACCGGGGATTCCCTCGGCCTGTCGATGGAGGCGGCGAACACCGACAAACAGGTTATCGTTTTCTGCGGGGTCCATTTCATGGCGGAGAGCGCCGCCATTCTCGCTCCGCAGAAAACCGTGTTGCTGCCGCGCGCCGATTCCGGTTGTCCGATGGCCGACATGGTCACTGCAGAAGGGCTGCGTGACCTGAAGCGGCAGCATCCCGACGCCACCGTTGTCACCTACGTCAACTCCTCGGCGGCGGTCAAGGCCGAAAGCGATATCTGCTGCACCTCCTCCAACGCCGTCAACGTGGCCCGCTCACTCGAGACGAAAAAACTGTTGCTGGTGCCCGATCGCAATCTCGGCCGTTACATCGCTTCGCACCTGCCGGACAAGGAATGCATCTGCTGGGAAGGCTATTGTCCGACCCACGACCGGCTCAAGGTTGCCGATATCGAGCAGGCCCGTGCCGACCACCCGGATGCCCTGTTCATGGCCCACCCCGAGTGTACCCCCGAAATTCTCGAACTGGCCGACCATATCTGTTCGACCAGCGGCATGTACGAATACGCCCGCAGCAGTGAGGCCCGCAAGTTCATCGTCGGCACCGAGATGGGCATCCTCTACCGGCTGCGCAAGGAGAACCCGGACAAGGAGTTCATCCTGCCGAGCCAGGCGCTGATCTGCCCGAATATGAAACTGACCAATCTTGAAGATATTCTCAGGGCGCTGCAGACCCTTGAGCCGCGGATCACAGTGGCTGAGGAGGTTCGGGTGCGGGCGAAGATGGCGTTGGACAGGATGCTGGCAGTCCCCCGCGATTAGGGTGCGAGGGCGGCTGAAAAGCACCCATCTGCTGCGTTGCTCCCGCCTTCGGTCGCTGCGACGTAGCTGCCGCTACGCCTCACGCCCTCAGTTGGGAGACGCCTTGCATCTGGGCACTTTTGAGCCGCCTTGGAGCGGTAGTGGGAAAGCGTTTTTAGATGAGATTGTGGGTGCGAGGGCGGCTGAAAAGCACCCATCTGCTGCGTTGCTCCTGCCTTCGGTCGCTGCGACGTAGCTGCCGCTACGCCTCACTCCCTCAGTTGGGAGACGCCTTGCATCTAGGCACTTTTGAGCCGCCTTGGAGCGGTGGTGGGAAAGCGTTTTCAGATGAGATTGTGGGTGCGAGGGCGGCTGAAAAGCACCCATCTGCTGCGTTGCCCCACCTTCGGTCGCTGCGACGTAGCTGCCGCTACGCCTCACGCCCTCAGTTGGGAGACGCCTTGCATCCGGGCACTTTTGAGCCGCCTTGGAGCGGTAGTGGTGGGGACGTGTTTTCAGGTGAGATTGTGGGTGCGAGGGCGGCTGAAAAGCACCCATCTCGCGTTGCTCCCGCCTTCGGTCGCTGCGACGTAGCTGCCGCTACACCTCGTTCCCTTAGTCGAGAGACGCTTTGCATCTGCTGTCGTCTGTTGCTCTGGCTCAACATTCCAGAGGCATTTGGCCGCCAAGACGCCAAGAACGCCAAGCAACCCTTTTGAATCTTTTGTTTTTCTTGGCGCTCTTGGCGTCTTGAGCGAGCGCAGCGAGCGGGTGGCAGATTTTAACCATGACCGAAGACCCTTCCCAGGATATCCAGCACGCCACCATCCGCAGCATTGTCGAGCAGTGCGCCGCCTCGACCGGTCGTGCCGAGGTTCTCGGTCTGCACGGCAGCGCCGGAGCTCATCTGCTGGCGCGGCTGCTGGCGGAAGCTGCGCGGCCGCTGGTGGTGGTGGCACCCGACCAGAAGCAGGCGACGCGGCTGGCGCAGGATCTCGCCTTTTACCATGGCCGACCCGGGGAAATCGGCCAGTTGCCGGCCTGGGAGATGCGGCCCTACGACGTCCTGACGCCGCACCCCGAGGTTGAGGCGACGCGGCTGGCGACCCTGGCACGCCTGGCTTCCGGTCAGCTGCGGGCGGTGGTGCTGCCGGTGCAGTCGCTGCTGCAGAAACTGATTCCGCGACAGGTTCTGGCCCAGCTCAGCGAATGTTTCGAGCTGGATGTCGAATATCCCCGTGAACAGCTGTTGACGCGTCTTGGTGAACTCGGTTATCAGCCGGTGCCGCTGGTTGAGGATCGAGGCACCTTCTCGGTGCGTGGTGACATCCTCGACCTGTTTCCGCCGAGCGGCGAACGTCCCTTGAGGCTCGAATTCTTCGGTGACACGCTGGAAAAGATTCGTCCCTTCGATCCGGTCAGCCAGCGCTCTCTGCCGGAGTCCTGTTCCCGGGTCGAACTGCAGCCGGCACGCGAGCTGGTTCTTGCCGGGGAGCACCTGAACTGTTTTCTGACCCGGCTCAAGGATCGCTGCGATGAGCTCGGATTGCCCCGATCGGTGCGGGAGACCGTTGCCGACGAGGCGCGCGAAGGGCTGCTCGCGCCCGGTCGCAGTTTCCTGCTGCCACTCAACTATGCACGGCTCGATACCCTCTTCGACTACGTCGACGATGCCCGCTGGGTGCTGGTCGATCCGCCGGCGGTCGAACAGGGAGCAGACGTTTTCGCCGGTGAAGTACACGACGGTGAGGCGGCTGCCGCCCGGCGCGGGGAACCCTATGTCGCGGCCGGGAGTCTCTATCTCACGCCGGAAGAACTGGAACAGCAGCTCAGTCTGCGGCCGCGGCTTGAGTTCTCCAGCCTGCAGGTCTACCGGCTGGAGGATGATCATCCCCTGTTCCGGGTCGATGCTCAGGGAAACGGCGACCTGCGGGCTGATCTGCAGCAGCCGGACGGCGGCCTGGCGAAGCTGGCCGAACGGTTCAGTTCCTGGCGGCAGGGCGGCTGGCGGATTCTGCTGGTCTGTCATACCCGCGGCCAGGCGGAACGGCTTGCCGACCTGCTGGCGCCCTACGGTCTCGACCTGCCCGCCGATCCCCCGCCCTTTTCCACCCTGCCCGACGCCGGTGAACTGCAGCTGGTACGCGGGGACCTTTCGTCCGGTTTCCGCCTGCCGCTGGAAAAGCTGGTGGTGGTCACCGAGGAGGAGTTGTTTGGTCGCCGTGTTCGGCGTCGGCGCAGCAACGAAGAGCGCGCCAGGGCGCTGCTCTCTTCGCTGGCGGAACTGAAAAATGGCGATCTGGTGGTGCATGCCGACCATGGTATCGGCCGCTACCACGGGCTTGAACACCTGCAGCTCGGTCCGGTCGAGGGTGATTTCCTCCATCTTGAATATGCCGGAGCCGACAAGCTCTTCCTGCCGATCGACCGGATCGAAAAGGTACAGAAATATGTCGGGGGCGAAGGGGGCGAGCCGAAGCTGGACAAGATGGGCGGTCAGGGCTGGGAAAAGGCCCGCCTGCGGGCCCGCGCCATGGTCGAGGAACTGGCCCGTGAACTGCTGCAGATCTATGCCCGCCGGGAGATGACCGGCGGCTATCGTTACAGTCCCCCTGATCGCCTGTACCGGGAATTCGAAGCGGCCTTCCCCTACGAGGAAACCCCCGATCAGCTGGCCGCCATCGAAGATGTGCTGGCGGACATGACCGGTGACAAGACCATGGACCGTCTGGTCTGCGGGGATGTCGGCTACGGCAAGACCGAGGTCGCCATCCGCGCAGCCTTCAAGGCGGTTCTTGACAGTCGTCAGGTGGCGATGCTGGTGCCGACCACGGTTCTGGCCCAGCAGCATCTGGTTTCCTTCCGTGAGCGGCTCAGGGATTTTCCGGTGACGGTGGAGATGGTCTCCCGCTTCGTCCCGCCGGTGCGGCAGAAAGAGATTCTGCAGCGCGTCGCGGAGGGCCGGGTCGACATCCTGATCGGCACCCACCGATTGCTGCAGCGTGATGTCCGCTTCAAGGACCTGGGGCTGGTTGTCATCGACGAGGAACAGCGCTTCGGTGTCACCCATAAAGAGCGGTTGAAAAAACTGCGTGCCGAGGTCGATGTGCTGACCCTGACCGCCACGCCGATTCCGCGGACCCTGCACCTGTCGATGGCCGGTCTGCGCGATCTGTCGATTATCGAGACGGCGCCGGTCGACCGGTTGGCGATCCGCACCTATGTCACCCGTTTCGACGAGGAACTGGTCAGTGAGGCAATCCGCCGTGAACTGCGGCGCGGCGGGCAGGTCTTCTTTGTCCATAACCGGGTGCAGAATATCGAGCCGATGGCCGATTACCTGCGCAACCTGGTGCCGGAGGCGAAGATCACTGTCGGTCATGGCCAGCTTGGCGAGAAAGAGCTGGAACAGGTGATGATCGATTTCATCGAGGGGCGCAGCAACGTGCTGGTCTGTTCGACCATCATCGAGAGCGGTCTCGATATCCCGCGTGCCAACACCATCATCATCAACCGCGCCGATTGTTTCGGCCTCGCCCAGCTCTACCAGTTGCGCGGCCGGGTCGGACGGTCGAAACAGCGTGCTTACGCCTACCTGTTGATCCCCGGTGAGGGGGCGTTGACCCGGCAGGCGCGCGAACGGCTCAAGGTGCTGCAGGATCTGACCGAACTCGGTGCCGGATTTCGCATCGCCAGCCATGATCTTGAACTGCGCGGTGCCGGCGACCTGCTCGGTGCCCGCCAGGCCGGCCAGATCGCCGCCGTCGGCTTCGAGATGTACACTGAACTGCTGCAGGAGACCATCGCCGAGCTGCAGGGACGTGAGCATCGTCCGCAGGTCGATCCCGAGATCCGCCTCGGGCTTTCGGCCTACCTGCCGGAAAGCTATGTTTCCGACCCCAACCAGCGGCTGGTTCTTTATCGCGCCATGGCCGGTGCCGACGCGGAGGAGGATCTTTACGCCCTGGCCGATGAACTGCGCGACCGTTACGGGGAAATTCCCGAGCCGGCGTCCCTGTTGCTGGAGGTGATGCGCCTGCGGGTGCTGCTCAAGCAGCTCTGGATCGAGCAGGCCGAATATGATGGTCGACGCCTAGTCTGCGCTTTTCATGCCCAGACCCCGGTGCCGCCGGAAAAGATTCTCGCCCTGCTGCGGCAACCCGACCGCTACCAGTTTTCTCCGGACTATCGGCTCACCGTGCACTGTGGTAAAATCGCCGGCCGGGAGCTGCTGGAGATGGCCAGAAATGAATTGCGGCGCCTGCTCTGAGCATGGTAGCCTGCCGCGCAGAGATGAAAGTTTTCCGCGTTTTCAACAGGTTATTATTCTTTTCAATACTGCTCGCGATGCTGCTGAGTGGTTGTCGGGAAGAGGGACCAGGGCGCTCGCCGGTGCTGTTGCGGGTTGACGGACGCGAGGTTACGCTGGCACGGTTCAATCGCTCCTTCGAGCGGACGCTGCCGGGAGAAGAGCAACTCAGCCCGGAACAGCGGCGGACGTTGCGGCGCAGTTACCTGGGCCAGGTTGTCGATCGGGAGTTGGCGCTGGCCGAGGCCGACCGGCTGAATGTCGTGGTGACGCCGAGTGAGGTGGAACAGGCGCTGGAGGAAACGACCTCCGATTATACCCCGCAGGAGTTCGAGCGACTGCTGCGGGAACAGGACCTGAGCCGTGATGACTGGCGGCGCCGGCTGGCCGAAGGGATGCGCATCGAAAAGGTGATCGCGCTGGCGGCCTATTCCGGGGTGCGGGTGTCGGAAAGCGAGGTCGCCGCTTATTATAAAAAACATCGCGACCAGTTCAAGCGCCCGCAACAGGTTCGGGCGCGGCAACTGGTGGTTGCCGAGCGGGAAACGGGTGAACGGTTGCTCGGTCGGTTGCGCCAGGGTGAGGATTTTGCCGACCTGGCGCGTCGCTATTCCCTCTCCCCGGATGGTGAACAGGGTGGGGATTTGGGCTGGTTCGCCCGCGGACAGATGCCGCCGGAATTCGATGCCGTGGTTTTCAAGCTGGCGGTCGGCCGTATCAGCGACCTGGTCAAGAGCCCCTACGGCTATCATCTCTTCCTGGTTGAGGAGCGGCGTCCGGCGAAGAAGCTCAAGCTCGAAGAAGCGGCTCCGGAGATCCGCAAAGAGTTGCAGCGCGAGGCGGAGCAACGGGCCTACCAGGCCTGGCTCGTCAATCTGCGCAAGCGGGCCGAGATCGAAGTCAACCTGGATTTGCTGAATGAAACTGACGGCGACTGACGGGATACCGCCCGCGCCGCCGGCAGGTCCCGCGCATTGAACCCGAACCCGAATTGATGAAAGCGCCATGCGGACCCTGAAAAGAACCCTGCCGATTTTTCTGTTGCTGTTGCTGGTTGCCGGAACGGTTCATGCCGAACTGGTCAGCAAGATCGCCGCGATCGTCAACGATGACATCATCACCACCCACCAGCTTGATCTCAAGTTGGCGGAATATTTCGCCAACGAGGCCAGGGGGCGCAAGATCCCGCCGCAACAGATTGCGGCATTGCGGGAAAAGTTGCTCGACCGGATGATTGATCAGGTTCTGGTCAAGCAGCAGATCAAGTCCCTCGGGCTGACCGTCAGTGACGCCGAGATTGATCAGGCCATTGCTGACGTGCAGCGGAAGAACAAGCTCACCAGGGAGCAACTGAGCAAGGCCCTGGAAGCCCAGGGAATGAGTTACGATGCCTATCGGGAAAAGCTGCGCGCCCAGCTGTTGCAATACAAGCTGATCGGCCGCCAGGTGCAGAGCAAGATCGATGTCACCGACACCGATATCCGCCTCTATTTCCGTTCCCATATCGATGATTATCGAGAGCCCCCCTTCGTCAAGCTCGCCAACCTGCTGTTTCCCCTGCCGCAGCATGCTGATGATGCGCAGATCGCCGAGGTTCGTCAACGTGCCGCTCAGGCGCTGGCCAGGCTGCGCGCGGGTGAAGATTTTTCCGTCCTGCTGAAGGAGCTTGAAGCGTCCGGACAGGCCCAGGGAGGGGAGATGGGCCGGTTCAAGGAAGGCGAGCTTTCCGGTGCCATCCGCGAAGCCCTCGCGGGGCTGAAAACCGGCGATTACAGTTCCCCGGTGCAGACTCTGGCGGGGTTCCTGATCTTCAAGGTTGTCGATCGCACCCCCGGTCATATCCGCAATTTTGACCAGGTCAAGGCAGAGATCAAGCAGAAGCTGGTCGATGAGGACCGGGAGCGCCAGTTCAAAAAATGGACGACAACCCTGAAGAAGGATTCCTACATCGATATCAGAATATAATCTTCGAGGCTCAAGGCTCAAGGCTCAAGGCTCAAGGCTCAAGGCTCAAGGCTCAAGGCTCAAAAGGCGGAAGGGATCGCGGCAATCCTTTCTGCCTTTTTCTGTTTTGCTTGCCCGTTGTGGTCCCGCTCGGCTATAGTCATTGCTTACCATTTTGGATTTCATTTATGGATAAACCGCTGATTATGACCATGGGCGACCCGACCGGGGTCGGTCCGGAGCTGCTCGTCAAGGCCCTGCTGGAGGGGGAGCTGGAGAACCGTGCCCGGCCGCTGCAGGTGGTCGGTGATGTCGGTGTGCTGCGACGCGCGGCGCGCGTTTTCGCTGCCGAGGTTCGGGCCGAGCCGGAGACTGGTGGACTGCAGCGACTGCTTATCGGCGGGCGTTCGCTGGTGGTCCGGCCGGTCTCCAGCCTGCCGGCGGACAGTCTGGTCTACGGTCGGCCGGACGCGACCGCCGGGCGGGCCATGGCCGCCTATGTCGAGGCTGCAGCGCAGGCCTGCCTCACCGGAGAAGCCGCCGGCATGGTCACCTGTCCGATCAACAAGGCGGCGATCAATGCCGCCGGCATTCGCTTTCCCGGTCACACCGAGCTGCTGGCCGAGCGCTGTGGGGTGGAAAAGGTGGTGATGATGCTGGCCGGCACGCGGCTGCGGGTCTGCCTGGTGACCACCCATCTCGCCTATCGTGATGTCCCCGGGGTGCTTTCCGGCGCTGAGATTCTGGCCACCATCCGCATCGTCGATCATGCTTTCCGCGAACAGTTCGGTCTCAAGACGCCGCGCCTGGCGGTGGCGGCGCTCAACCCGCACGCCGGGGAGGAAGGACTGTTCGGTGACGAGGAAGAGCGGCTGATCCTCCCGGCCATCGTGCAGGCGCGCGACCGGGGAATCGATGTGCGGGGCCCCTTCCCGTCCGACACCCTGTTTCACTTCGCCGCCCGCGGCGACTACGACGCGGTGATCTGCATGTACCACGACCAGGGACTGATCCCCCTGAAGCTGCTGCACTTCGACGATGCCGTCAATGTCACCCTCGGACTGCCGATTGTCCGCACCTCGGTTGACCACGGCACCGCCTACGACATCGCCGGCACTGGAACGGCGAGCACCGCCAGCCTGGCGGCGGCGATCGGCATGGCGGAGCAGATGAGCAACAATCTTTAGCCACCAAGACACCAAGTACGCCAAGAAAGGCAAAGGCGTTTAGGGTTGCAAAAACTGCCCCTGGCGGAGAGCTAAACAGCCTGTGAGATTTGATTTCTTGGTGTCCTTGGCGTCTTGAGTGAGGATTACGAGCGGGTGGCCAATCGAAGTTCATGCCTTTAACCTTGGGCCTCAAGCCTAGAGCCTGATTTTTTATGACCGACAAAATCATCATCAAAGGTGCCTGCGAGCACAACCTGAAACATATCGACGTCGAGATTCCGCGTGACAAGCTGGTGGTGATCACCGGCGTCTCCGGCTCGGGGAAATCGACCCTCGCCTTCGACACCATCTATGCCGAGGGGCAGCGGCGCTATGTGGAATCCCTTTCGGCCTACGCCCGCCAGTTCCTCGAACAGATGGACAAGCCGGATGTCGAGAGCATCGAGGGTCTCTCCCCGGCGATCTCCATCGAGCAGAAGACCACCAGCCGCAATCCCCGCTCCACGGTCGGCACGGTGACCGAAATCTACGACTACCTGCGGTTGCTGTATGCCCGCATCGGCCGGGTCTACTGTTTCAAGTGCGGCCGGGAAATCGCTTCGCAGACGGTTCAGCAGATGGTGGATAAGGTGCTGGAGCTGCCGGAAAAGAGCAAGGTGATCCTGCTGGCGCCGATCGTGCGCGGACGCAAGGGTGAATATCGCAAGGAGCTGAGGCAGCTGCAGGCCGACGGCTTCGTCCGGGTTCGCGTTGACGGCGAGCAGTATGAACTGGGGGAGGAGATCCCGCTCGACAAGAACAGGAAGCACACCATCGAGGTGATTGTCGATCGGCTGGTGGTCAAGGAGGGCATCCGCACCCGGCTCGCCGATTCGCTGGAAACCGCCCTGCGCCTGGCCGACGGTACGGTGCGGGTCGAAGTGGTCGGCGGTGAAAGCGCTCTCTGGTCGGAACAGCACGCCTGTGTTGAGTGCGGTGTTTCCTACCCGGAGATCACTCCGCGGATGTTCTCCTTCAACAATCCCTACGGGGCCTGCCCCGACTGTTCCGGTCTCGGTACGCGAATGTACTTCGACCCGGAGCTGGTGGTTCCCGACGCGACCCTCTCGCTGCGCGAGGGGGCGGTGGCACCCTGGGAGAGCCGCACCGGGGTCTATTACCAGAACATTCTCGAATCGCTGGCGGACCATTATGATTTCAGCATTCGCACCCCGTTCCGCGAACTTCCGGAGCCGGTACGGCAGGTTGTCCTGCAGGGCTCCGGGGAGGAGAAGATCCGCTTTTTCTGGGACCAGGGACAACGGCGGCACTTTTACCAGAAGGCCTTCGAAGGGGTGATTCCCAACCTGGAGCGGCGCTACCGGGAGACCGATTCCGACACGGTGCGGGAACAGCTTGAACAGTACATGAATGTCATGCCCTGCCCGACCTGCAACGGCGCCAGGCTGAAGCTGGAGATGCTCAACGTGCGCATCGGCGATCGCAATATCCAGCAGGTCTGTGCCCTTTCCATCGGCGAGGCGGAAACCTTCTTCGCCGAACTCGAACTGACCTCGAGGGAACAACAGATCGCCCGGCGGATTCTCAAAGAGATTCGAGAGCGGCTTTCTTTTCTGACTCATGTCGGTCTTGATTACCTCTCCCTTGACCGGACATCGGGGACCCTCTCCGGCGGCGAGGGGCAGCGCATCCGTCTCGCCACCCAGGTCGGCTCCAGCCTGGTGGGGGTGCTCTATATTCTCGATGAGCCCTCCATCGGTTTGCACCAGCGCGACAACCGGCGTCTGCTGGAGACTCTCAAGCGGTTGCGTGATATCGGCAACACGGTGCTGGTGGTCGAACACGACGAGGAAACGATCCTCGAAGCGGATCATGTCATTGACATGGGACCGGCGGCCGGGGTGCATGGCGGCGAGGTCGTCGCCCAGGGCACTCCCCGGCAGATCCTCGACAATGCGGTGTCGCTGACCGGTCGCTACCTGAGCGGCGAACTGCAGATTCCCATGCCCGCCTCCCGTCGTCGGCCGGAGCGTTGGATCGAGATCCGCGGCGCTCGGGAGAACAACCTGAAGAATCTTGACGTGCGCGTCCCGCTCGGGGTGATGACCTGCGTCACCGGGGTGTCCGGTTCGGGTAAATCGACCCTGACCATCGATACCCTCTACCGCATGCTCGCGTCACACCTCAATGGTTCCCGGCAACGGGCCGGGTGTTGTGACGCCATTCTCGGCCTCGAACAGCTCGACAAGGTGATCGATATCGACCAGTCGCCGATCGGGCGGACGCCGCGTTCCAATCCGGCCACCTACACCGGAGTGTTCACCGATATCCGGCAGTTGTTCGCCGAGTTGACCGAGGCGAGGGTGCGCGGCTACAAACCGGGGAGATTTTCCTTCAATGTCAGGGGGGGACGCTGTGAGGCCTGCCAGGGCGACGGTATCCTCAAGATCGAGATGCACTTTCTGCCCGATGTCTTCGTTACCTGCGACACCTGCGACGGGGCGCGTTTCAATCGCGAGACCCTGGAAGTGAAATACAAGGGGAAATCGATCGCCGAAGTCCTTGACATGACCGCCAACCAGGCGGCGAAATTTTTTGAGAACATCCCGAAAATAAAGAACAAGCTCGAAACCCTGCGGGATGTCGGTCTCGGCTACATCAAGCTCGGCCAGAGCGCCACCACGCTGTCCGGCGGAGAAGCGCAACGGGTCAAGCTGGCCAAAGAGCTCAGTAAACGCGCCACCGGCAGGACCATTTACATTCTTGACGAGCCGACTACCGGGCTGCATTTTGCCGATATCGAAAAACTGCTGCAGGTGCTGCAGCGACTGGTCGAGACCGGCAACACGGTGGTGATTATCGAACACAATCTCGATGTCATCAAGACCGCCGACTATCTGATCGATCTCGGTCCAGAGGGTGGCAGCCGCGGAGGTCGGCTGGTGGCAGTCGGTACGCCGGAAGAGGTTGTCCGGATCCCGGAATCGTATACCGGGGTTTTCCTGCGTCCCTATCTTGATGCGGCCGACAGGAAGTGTGGCGCCGGCGCGACAGTTGGTTGACACTCTGTGGTGAAAAGCCCACGGGATTTCACGGAGCGGTGGAAAGTGAAAAAGAGCTTATCCTTTGCCGGGTTAAGTCCGACAAGATAAGAGGCGCCCAATAGCGGGGCAACAAGCTGAAAAGACAAGTGGACTGAGGCGTGCGTCGGGCAGTGATTTTATTGCCGATAAAAAGAGTCGAGTTTCTTCTGTTGTGGCATGCGGGTTGCAACGACTGTAGGTTGACTGCACCCGCCACCAGCGCGACACCTCTTTGTCGACAGGAACGCAGGATATGAAAAAAATCATCGCTCTTCTGGTTCTGGCTCTTTTCCTCAGCGGCTGCGCCGCCAACCAGGCTGCCTTTATTTCCGAGCCCCCCGGCGCCCAGGTGATCGTCAATGGTGAAGTGATCGGCACCACGCCCTGTAAACTTGAGTACCGCTGTGATTCCGGAACCGACTATGAAGTGGTGATTCAAAAGGATGGCTACGAGCCGGTCCGACATACGTTCAAATCCGACGAGATTGATCGTGGCGAGCGTGCCAAGTGGGTGACCGCCAGCATCCTCCTGCCGCTTGGCAGCCCGTTGCTGATCGGTGCCCTATTCACCAAGAAACTCAAGGACAGCTACGAATTCGTCCTCAAGCAGGAAACCCCCCAGGTGGCCCGGCAGGATCAGGAAAAGGTCGCTTTCTGAGTTTTCTTCCCTCTCCGCAGAACTTGAGGCAGACCCCCATGGGCCTGCCTTTTGTATTTTCAGAACCCGTGTGTCCCTTGCCGGCAGACAGCACAAGTCATGGGTCTGCCCGGGTTTCCCCAAAATCACCAGCAAACCTGCGGGTGCGCTTCAGGTTTTTGAAAAGCACATTCAGACCAAGCACTTGCACTCTCCTTCCAACAGGGACTCACGGAGTCAGGTCTTTGTAAGACGGGCCTGGTGTGATGGTTGACAATCCTGTCCCGGTTGATAAACTGCACCCTCTGGCTCAAGATTGTTATTGTTTCCTGATTAAGGCGCGCTTAACTGTTGAGGAGGAGAATCATGGCTGATCTGAAAGGCACCAGAACCGAGCAGCATCTGCAGGAAGCATTTGCCGGCGAATCCCAGGCCAATCGCAAGTATCTGGCCTTTGCCAAGCAGGCTGAAATCGAGGGTCATGCCCATGTGGCCAAACTGTTCCGGGCTGCTGCCGCCGCGGAAACCGTTCACGCTCATGCCCATCTGCGGGTACTCGGTGGCGTG
Organism: Geothermobacter hydrogeniphilus; assembly: GCF_002093115.1. Classification (NCBI taxonomy): domain Bacteria; kingdom Pseudomonadati; phylum Thermodesulfobacteriota; class Desulfuromonadia; order Desulfuromonadales; family Geothermobacteraceae; genus Geothermobacter; species Geothermobacter hydrogeniphilus. Next base: position 58,412 of record NZ_NAAD01000016.1, read on the forward strand.
GGTGATACAGTCACCAATCTCAAGGAGGCGGTCGCGGGCGAAACCTTCGAGTTTACCGATATGTATCCGGAGATGATCCGTGAAGCAACCAATGCCGGGTTTGATTCGGCGCTGAAAAGTTTCTCCTACGCCAATACCGTGGAGAAAGTTCATGCTGAACTGTACCAGAAGGCTCTGGACAGCCTTGGCCGTAACGTTGAGATCGATTATTATGTCTGTCAGGTCTGCGGCAATACCATCGAGGGGGCCCCGGATGGCCCCTGTGAAGTGTGCGGCGCGGCGATTGCCGCGTTCAGAAAAATCGATTGAGGCCTGTTGGAAAAGAGCTTAGCAAGCCGGGCCCGCAGGCCCGGCTTTTTTATTGCGGCCGGTTGCCGTTGCCCGGTCCGGCTGATGGGAGGTTGTTATGGAAAAGTGTCCTGTTTGTAAAGAAGAGAGCAAGGGAAAATATTTCTGCAAAAACTGCAAGACCGTTTTTCGTTGCCCGACACAGGGCTGCGAATATGAAATCCGCAAACGCGACCTGGAGACCTGTCCCAAGTGCGGTCTTATTTTCGAAGACTATGTGGAACGCCGCAAGATGTATCGTATGTGCCCGAAGTGCAAGAAAAAACAGGGCGTTTCCGATCCCCAGTGCCGCTATTGCCGCTACTGGTTCAACTGTCCGACCTGTGGTCACAAGGTGCCATCGACCAGTATGCTGACCTGTCCGCGGTGCGCCACCAGTCTGCGCTGAATCGCTGGTTCCGATCCGTTTCCCGTGCGGCCCGCCCTTCCGGCGGGCCGTTTTTCTTGGACAGCCGCCGCCAAGCCTGATACTTTTCTGCTAAGCTACTGTTATCCCATAGTTATTGTCCTTCCTGTCAGCACCTCCAGTGGAATGTCGACCGCATTGCCGGGGGTGTCCATGAGGTGACCACAGTGCTTGACGCCCTTCTCTGGCTGCTGCTGACGGCGGTTTCGATGCTCACCGCCGGGCACGCTCTGCTCAACAAGCGCGATCCGCGGGCCGGGTTGATCTGGGTGCTGCTCTGCTTCTTTCTGCCCGGTATCGGCGTGGTTCTCTACTGGTTGCTCGGGGTCAACCGCATCCGCACCCGCGCCCGGGATGTCCAGTCCCGCGGCGAAGAGCGTCCCTGGCCCGAACCGAGCATCAGCTACTGGCATCCCCGCTTCAGTTACGATCCGATCTTCCTGCATGAGAACAACCATGCTCTGCTCGCCCTGGCCGACAGTGTCACCCGCCGGCCGTTGACCTCGGGCAACCGGGTGGTGCCGATGTTCAACGGCGAGCAGGCTTACCCCGCCATGCTGGAGGCGATCGCCGCCGCCGAGCGGGAAATCAACCTCGCTACCTATATCTTCGGTTCCGGGGCCACCGGCAAGAAATTCATCGCTGCCCTGGAAGCCGCCGCCGCCCGTGGCGTGACCGTCAGGTTGCTGATCGACGCCCTCGGTGAACGCTACAGTTTCCCCCCTGTCCGGCGGCTGATCCGCGACCGGAGAATCAGGGTATTGCGTTTCCTGCCGCCCTCCCTGTTCGGGCGCGGCATCCATTTCAACCTGCGAAATCACCGTAAGCTGCTGATCATTGACAGCCATGTCGGTTTCACCGGCGGGATGAATATTGCCGACCGGCACCTGGCCGCCGATGTCAAGAATCCCCGCGCCACCGCCGATGTCCATTTTCGTATCGAGGGGCCGGTGGTCGGCCAGCTGCAGGAGGCCTTCTGGGAAGACTGGTCGTTCGCCAGCGGCGAGAAGTTTCGGAATCCCGAATACCCGCCGCCGGTGGAGCGGGGGGCGGCCTTCTGCCGTGGTATCAGCGCTGGTCCCAACGAGGATTACGACAAACTGCGCTGGATTTTGATCGGTGCCTTCAACAGTGCCCGCCACCGGATCCGCATCATGACCCCCTACTTCATCCCCGAACGGTCGTTGATCGCCGCCATCAATGCAGCCGCCCTGCGCGGTGTCGATGTCGAGCTCATCCTGCCGGTGAAGAACAATCTGCCCTATGTCGCCTGGGCGGCGCGGGCCTATTTCTGGGAGCTGTTGCGGCATGGCACCCGCATCTACTATCAGCCGCCGCCCTTCGCCCACAGCAAGCTGCTGCTGGTCGACGACCACTACAGCCTGGTCGGATCGGCCAACCTCGACCCGCGCAGCCTGCGTCTCAATTTTGAGTTCAACCTTGAAGTCTTCGACCGCACCCTGTGCGATCAGCTCAGTGAACATTTCGACGCCATCCGTGTCAGATCCCAGCAGATCACCCTCGCCGAAATCGATCAGCGCCCGCTGACCATCAAGCTGGCCGACTCCTTCTGCAAGCTGTTTTCGCCGTATTTGTAAGGGGTTCTTGATATCCGGCGAAGTGTGGTTGTGTCCCTGCCGGCGCTGAAAACGATTTAAATAAATGCTGAAATCCTGAATCAGTGAGCTTATTACCGGCGAATAGCGCAAATCATTAACCTGCCTGCGCTTCCTAAAAATCACCGGCGAACCTATGGGGGCGCCTTAGATTTTTGAAAAGCACAGGCAGGTCAGGCACTTGCACCCTTCATCCGGCACAAACCCACTGATTCAGGGAAATGTTTCAATGAATAGCGAGCGGAAGGTGGGTTGAGCGACCCCGGAACTTCGGGCGCCGAGTTCAGGCGGCCCAGCCGTAATCATCCCCCTCGACGCATTCGCTCATCCCTTCCAGAAAGGACTTCTCCTGCGGGTCGTTGATCAGTTCCGCAACGCCGTGGTTGACCGACCAGCTGCTGCCGCAGATCCGGCATTCGGTGATGTTTTCGTAAAAACCCTCGGCATGAAGGTCGAGATTCTTTTGTTCCTGCTCAAGACTTTTGCAGACTGGACAGTGCATGGTGAGCCCTTTTTCTTATGTGGTTTAAATTACCATTTCGTAGTAGGCACTTTACTCCACGGGGTCGCCATGTCAAGGGAAATATCAGCAAAAGACATTATAAAATAAGGATTTAGCCATGCTGTTGTTTTGCTTGACATACTTATTTTTTATAAAATGCGTTTTGGCGCAGAAGGGTGATTTTGAGTCTGATCTTATCTTCGCGGAATAATTAAGAGAATACTTGAATCAACCGGGATTCTGTTTTTCCCGCACCTACCACCATGCGATGTCTTGCTACGGATATCAGGGTACCGGTTCTTTATCACTATCAGATCAATCCACACCACAGTTCCAAGACGCCTGCTTTTTCATACAACAAAAGCGGCCTTTTCAGGCCGCTTCGTCGTTGCTGTCCGCGGTTTTTTTCTCTTCCTTCCGAACCGGAAGGTCACAGGCGTCGGACATTCAGGTGGAAACACCCATTTTCGGCAGGATCCACTTCTGTAGAACAATCCAGACGGCGACGATGCCGAGCATGATCCAGATATCCATGATCGGGTCCTTTCTCTGTCGACCGGGATGGTCAACTCATTCAAATATCAATATATTGCATTTGCCTGACAGATGCAAGCTCCGGTGATCGTGATCCGGTTCGGGGAAATGCTGTCGGGAGGGCGGGATACCGGTGGGGCAGGGGGCGGGCAGGTCACGACGTCATGCAGATCGGGACCTGCCCGGCGTTATTCATTCAGGCGTTGTTGAGTTCGTCGATATATTTTTCCGCGACAATCGCCGCCACGGCGCCGTCGCCGACCGCGGTGGCGATCTGTTTGAGCAGTTTCTTGCGGACATCGCCGGCGGCAAAGACCCCCGGCATCGAGGTGCGGCATTCGGCATCGGTGAGGATATGACCGTCGGTGTCGAGGTCGAGGACGCCGGCGAGAAAGTGAGCCTTGGGGGTCACGCCGATGGCGACAAACAGCCCCTGCAGCGGCAGGTTGCGGACCTCTCCGGTCCGCGTGTCCCGCAGGTCGACCGACGTCATGCCGCTCTGGTCTCCCTTGACCTCGCTGACGACACTGTTCCACACCATTTCAATCTTGTCGTTGGCGAACACCCGGTCCTGCAGCAGCTTGGTGGCGCGCAGGCTGTCGCGGCGGTGAACCAGGTAGACCTTTTTGGCGAAGCGAGTCAGAAACAGCGCCTCCTCGGCCGCGGTATCGCCGCCGCCGACGATAGCGATCTCCTGTTCGCGGAAGAAGGCGCCGTCGCAGGTGGCGCAGTAGGAGACGCCACGGCCGGTGAATTCGACTTCACCGGGAACGCCGAGCTTGCTCGGTTCGGCGCCGGTGGTGATGATCACCGCCCGGGCTCTCAGTTCCTCGCCATCGACGGTCAGCACCTTCTGCCCACCGTCGAGACGCAGTCCGGTCACATCGCCGGTGGTGGTTTCAAGGCCGAATTCCTGACAGTGCTCCTGGAAGCGGATCATCAGGTCGGGGCCGTCGATGCCGCCGGGGAACCCGGGGTAGTTTTCCACCTTGGTGGTCGTCATCACCTGGCCGCCCATGATCATTTTCTCGATCAGCAGGGTCTTCAGCCGGGCGCGCGAACTATAAAGACCGGCGGTCAGTCCTGCCGGGCCGCCGCCGATAATAACAACATCGTAGAGCTTGTCGGACATCTGTTCTTCTCCTTGGTAAAGTAGCGGCAACTCTAGCACATCGACCGGGCGGCTGTGAACCTTCCGACGATTTTTTGACTTGCCTGCAGCCGGGGCAGGCGCTAGCCTGTGGCGGTATGAAAGGATTGCGACGATTTCTGATCTGGGGGCTGGTCTTCTGTGTCCTGCTGGCGGGGATGGACCAGCTGCTGCTCAAGGTTCCTCTGCCGGCGCCGGGTGTGCGTGAGGTCCAGGTCTTCTACCGTGACTTCCGCAATCGACTGCTGGCCATGTTCGGGGCCACCGGTCGGCCGAGTATCGAACAGCTGATCGACGCGGCGGAGAAAAAACCGGCTGTCAAGCCGGCGACGGCCGTTGTCCCCTTGAAAACAGCGGTGCCGGCCGTCGGCAAGACGTACGTTCCGAGCCGGCGTTACCTCTACGTCGATCAGGACGGCGCCCTGCAGTTCGCCGATTCGCTGCAGCAGGTACCGCGGCGTTTCCGCGCCAGCGCCCAGCCCCTCAAGGACTGAGCCGTTCCCTTCTCACAAGGATTGCCCATGAACAGCGACGATAAGGATTTTGATCCGAATGAAGAGGAAGATTTCGCCGCCCTGCTGGAGCAGAGCCTGAGCACAACCGGTCTCCGCATCGAACCGGGACAGAAGGTCGAGGCGAAGGTTCTGCAGATCGGCAGCGAGTGGATTTTTCTCGATGTCGGCCAGAAAGGGGAGGGGGTCCTCGATGTCAGGGAGCTGCAGGATGCCGACGGGCGGCTGACGGTCACGGTCGGCGATACCCTGGCGGTTTACTTTATCTCCAGTGCCGGCGGCGAGTTGCGTTTCACCACCCGTCTCGGTGGCGGCGCTTCGGGCACCGAACAGCTGGAACAGGCCTGGCAGGGGGGGATCCCGGTCGAGGGACGGATCGAGAAGGAAATCAAGGGGGGCTACGAGATCCGCCTTCCCGGGGGCGTCCGATCCTTCTGTCCCTTCTCCCAGCTCGGTCTGCGGCGGGAGGAGAATCCCGAGACGTTGCTGGGCCAGACCCTGTCCTTCAAGATCAGCCAGTTCAGTGAGCAGGGACGCAACATTGTCGTTTCTCACCGCGAGATCCTGGAGGAGGAGCGGCGGCAACAGCGCGAGGAATTGCGGACAACCCTCAAGGATGGGCAGGTTGTTCAGGGGACGGTCACCAACATCCGTGATTTCGGCGCCTTCGTTGATATCGGCGGCATCGAGGGTCTGCTGCCGATTTCCGAAATCAGTTACGGGCGTGTCGAGGACATCAACGAAGTCCTCCATGTCGGCCAGCAGCTGGAGGTGGCGGTGAAGTCCTGTGACTGGGAAAACAACAGGTTTTCCTTCAGCCTGCGCGACACTCTGGCCGACCCCTGGGACCGGGTGGGAACCGTTTTCGCCGTCGGCACCACCCATACCGGCACCGTCTCGCGGCTGGCCAACTTCGGCGCCTTCGTCACCCTCGATGAAGGCCTGGACGGACTGCTGCACATCTCGAAACTGGGCGGCGGCCGCCGCATCAGGCATCCCAAGGAAGAACTGATGGTCGGCCAGCAACTGCGGGTGACCATTGAACAGGTTGATCGCGAGGCGCGGCGGATTTCCCTGGCTCCGGCGACGGAAGGCGAAACCGGAGAGCAGAACAGCTATCTCGAACAGCCCTCTTCCGGGGGGATGGGCACCTTTGCCGACCTGTTCAAGGCGGGGATGAAAAAGAAGTAGCCTTTTTCCACCCCCGGCAGCAGGAGGCCGAAAAACCACGCTCCCCAGGCTGAGCAAAAATGCCCAGATGCAAGGCGTCCGAAAGCCTGCGGAATAAGGCGTACCGGAAGGTACGTCGTTGACGCAGGGGGAGGACAACGCAGCAGATGGGCGTTTTTCCTCAGCCGACTAGGGCAACTTGCCGTAGACCTCCGGTCGCCGGTCATCGGCGCAGGGGATCTGGGCGCGATAGTCCTGCAGTTGCGCGAATTCGAATTCGGCAATCAGTTCGGTGTCGGTTGCCCCGGCTTCGGCAAGAACGTCGCCGCGCGGTTCAATCAGCAGGCTCATACCGAAAAAATCGAGTTTGCCCTGCACGCCGCAGCAGTTGGTGGCGGCGATGAAGAGCTGGTTCTCGATCGCCCGGGCGCGCAGCAGGGTTCGCCAGTGATCCTGGCGCGGTTTCGGCCATTCGGCCGGAAGACAGATGATCTCCGCCCCTTCCAGGGTCAGCTTGCGGAACAGTTCGGGGAAGCGCAGATCGTAGCAGATTGCCACGCCGAGCCGACCGACACGGGTCGTGACCACCAGACTCTCTTTTCCGGAACTCAGAAACCGGTCTTCCCCCATGAAGGAAAACAGGTGCAGCTTGCGGTAACGGCCCGCTACCCGCCCCCGGTCGATGACGTAGGCGGTATTGAAAACATTCTCCCGCTCTTTTTCCGGCAGGCTGCCGACAATGACCATCCCGCTCTCTTCGCTGATCCGACAGAGCTCGTCCAGGACCCGCGGCGTTTCCATCGCCAGTTCCGGCAGTCGCTTGTAGTCGTAGCCGCAACTCCACATTTCCGGCAGAACGGCCAGTTGCGCACCCTGATCGGCGACCCGGCCGAGGGCGGCTGTCGCCTTCACCAGATTTGTTTTAATTTCACCCAGGGCGATGTGGAACTGAAGACTGGATACCTTCACGCGAGACAGCATAAAACCTCTCTTTGAGAAAAACAGAACGCTGTTTTTATATATCGATTCAGAGTCCTGGAAGATGTGTCAAAGAATTATTATAGCCAACCCGCGGGCAGCCCACAAGCCCGGTCAGGGCCCCGGATTTGCTTGACACCCCCGGAGGGCGGTGCTACAAAACAAGGCGTTTTAAAGGTCCGTCGGGAGGAGACGGGCCTGCTTTTGTTCCACTGGCCACCCCGAAACATTCTGTCCGTGCCGCCCCCTGCCGGCCGGTGTGGATTCCAATCAGGCTTGCCTGTTCAGGAGGACCCGTGAAGCACTTATTTTTGTCCGTAATGTTGTGTCTGTTGGGGAGTTCGTCAGTTCTTGCGAGTGAAGGTGCTCCCCAGATCGATACCGCCCTGGCGAGTACCGGTTACGGCTATCTCGCGCTGATTCTCTTCGTCGCCGCCTACGCGCTGGTGATCCTGGAAGAGAAAATCCACCTGCGCAAAAGCAAGCCGGTGCTGCTGGCGGCCGGTGTCATCTGGGTCCTGGTGGCGCTCGCCTACGCCGCCATCGGCGATCACCACGCTCCCGAAGTGGCGATCCGCCACAACCTGGTCGAATATGTCGAACTGTTCCTGTTCCTGCTCTCAGCGATGACCTATATCAACGCCCTGACGGAGCGCAACGTATTCCAGGCGCTGCGTTCATGGCTGGTACTCAAGGGCTTCACGCTGCGTACCGTCTTCTGGATTACCGGCCTGCTCGCCTTTCTCATTTCGCCGATTGCCGACAACCTGACCACGGCGCTGCTGATGGGGGCGGTGGTCATGGCGGTGGCGCGTGACAATACCAAGTTCGTCGTTGTCGCCTGCATCAACATTGTCGTCGGCGCCAATGCCGGCGGTGCCTTTTCTCCCTTCGGCGATATCACCACGCTGATGGTCTGGCAGAAGGGACGGGTTGATTTCATTGAATTCTTCGCCATCTTCCTGCCGTCACTGGTCAACTGGCTGGTACCGGCGCTGATCATGAGTTTTGCCGTTCCCAAGGAGCGTCCGGAAACCCACGGCGAGATGGTCACCATGAAGGTCGGCGCGCGCCGCATCATGTTTCTTTTTCTGCTGACGATCATTACCGCGGTCTGTTTTCATCAGTATCTCAACCTGCCCCCGGCGGTCGGCATGATGCTCGGTTTCGGCTACCTGGCTTTCTTCGGTTTCTACCTGAAACAGAAAGATCTGCGAGCCGTGCACACCGGGGACAATCCGCTCGATATCACCGGGCATAATGTCGGCGGCGACGGTCATGACGCTCCGGGGTTCGATCTGTTCCGCAAGGTCGCCAAGGCGGAGTGGGACACCCTGCTCTTCTTTTACGGTGTTATCCTCTGCGTCGGCGGTCTGTCCCAGTTCGGCTACCTGGCGCTCGCTTCCAACTATTTCTACACCGACCTCGGTCCAACCTGGGCCAACGTGCTGGTCGGGGTCCTGTCGGCGGTGATCGACAACATCCCGGTGATGTTCGCGGTGTTGACCATGGATCCGTATATGTCGCACGGCCAGTGGTTGCTGGTGACTCTGACCGCCGGAGTCGGCGGCAGCCTGCTGTCCATCGGTTCCGCGGCCGGGGTCGGCCTGATGGGAACGGCCCGCGGCAAGTACACATTCGGCCAGCACCTGAAATGGACCTGGGCCATCGCTCTCGGCTACGCCGCCAGCATCTGGCTGCACTTGATTGTCAATGCCCACCACATGAACGATTTTCACTGAGGGCGGCGGCTGAAAAGCACCCGTCTGCTTCGTTGCTCCCGGTCTCGGTCGCTGCGGAGTAGCTGCCGCTACACCTCACTCCCTCGGCCGGGAGGCGCCTCGCATCCGGGCACTTTTGAGCCGCCTCGTTCTCCGGGGCGGCTCTTTTGTGTTGCCGGAGCACTTCTCCCGTGTCAGGTTTTCCCAGCCTCCAGCTCCCTCTTGGCTTCCGAGGCAAATGGGGCTAGATTGTGTCCATGTCCGGCCTCTACCTGCATATCCCTTTCTGCCGCCGTAAATGCCCCTACTGCGACTTCTATTCCCGGGATGATTGTCTCGACCAGCTGGCCGATTATCATCAGCTGCTGATTCGCCAGCTGCAACTGGCGACGGCCGCCGGCTGGCAGGGCCCTTTTGCCACCGTTTTTTTCGGCGGCGGCACCCCTTCTCTGTTGGCTCCGGCCCAGCTCGGTACGATCCTGGAGGCTGTTGCCGCCGGCCCCGGACTTGCCGCCGATGCGGAAATCAGCGTCGAGATCAATCCGGGGACTCTCACGATGAACTACCTTGAGGATCTCAGGGCCTGCGGCGTCAATCGCCTGTCAATCGGCGTGCAGAGCATGAATGACCGGCGTCTGCGGCAGCTGCGGCGGCTGCATGACGTCGTCGCGGTCAGAAAGGTCGTTGCCCGGGCCCGGGCGGCCGGCTTCGAACAGATCTCCTGCGACCTGATGTTCGCCCTGCCGGGACAGACCCCCGCGGAACTCGCAACCGACCTCGAGCGGCTGCTGGAGCTGCGGACAGAGCATGTCTCCATCTACGGCCTCAGTCTCGAAGAGGGAACCCCCTGGGGCCGTGATCCGCGACCGGCGCTACCGGAGCAGGAAACCTACGCGGAGATGTACGAACAGATTCATCATCGTTTGACGGCCGCCGGTTACGGGCATTATGAGATTTCCAATTTTGCCCGAGCGGGCGCGGAATGCCGCCACAATCTCGGTTACTGGCGGCGGACCGCCTGCCTCGGCCTGGGGGCGGGGGCGCACAGCTTCTGTTCCCGGGCCTGGGGGCAGCGGTTGGCGGTCCCTCCGGATCTGGACAGTTACCGGTCCATGCTGACAGCCGGGATCGACCCGATGCGGTCCCTGGAGAAGTTTGACCGCCGGGGGGCGATGGCGGAAACCGCTTATCTCGGTCTGCGAACCGCCGTCGGAGTGGATGTGGCCGCATTTCAGGAGCGTTTCGGATGCTCTTTTGATACCGTTTTCAACGCCCCTCTGGAGCGCCTGGCCGGGCAACTCACGGCGTGTGATGGCTGCCGGCGTTTCGGCTGGCGGCAGTGGCTGATCTACGATCGGCTGATCCGCGAATTTCTTTAACTTAATCAGATATTTTTTCCATTCCGGCCGCCTTGACAAAGGTCGGGGGCGTTGTTATTTTGTACGCCGCTGGCACTCGAAGACTGAGAGTGCTAACAGAGGACCGGCGGCAGCAGCGCTGTTGGAAAAGGAAGAAGGGCCGGTTTGTCCGGCTCCATTTTTTTCTCGGGTGTCATTATGTCAACCGAACTTGGCGAACGTAATCGTAGTATTCTTGAGGCGATTATCGAAGAGCATATCGCCACCGCCGAACCGGTTGGTTCGCGTACCGTGGCCAAGCGGCACAAGCTCGGCCTGTCTCCGGCCACCATCCGCAACGTCATGGCGGACCTGGAGGAGTACGGGTTTCTGCAGTCGCCGCATACGTCCGCCGGCCGGGTTCCGACCGAAAAGGGCTACCGCTTTTACGTCGACTCGCTGCTGCAGGTGCGCAAGCTCAACAGCGCTGAACGAAAACAGCTGGAAAGTCGTTACCAGCTGCGCGGACGCAAGGTCGAGGAAGTGTTGCGTGATGTCAGCAAAACCCTCTCCTCGATTTCGCATTACACCGGCCTGGTGATGGCGCCGCGGCTCGAAACCACGGTCTTTCGGCACATTGAATTCGTACCGTTGTCCGAGGGACGGGTGCTGGTCGTCTTCGTTACCCGTAGCGGCCTGGTGCAGAACAAGATCATCGAAACCCGTGAGCCGATTTCCCGTCGAGAACTGGAACAGATCTCCAATTACCTGAACCGGACCCTGGCCGGGCTTTCCATCCAGCAGGTGAAAGAAAAGATTTTCGCTGAAATGCAGGAGGAAAAAGCTCGCTATGATCGGCTCATGAGTCGTACTCTGGAGCTTTCCCGGGAAGCACTGAAGGAGAACCTCGGCGGCGAAGTCTTTATCGAGGGGACCAGCAATATTCTTGATCAGCCGGAATTCGCGAATGTTGAAACCATGCGCGGCCTGTTCCGGGCGTTCGAGCAGAAAAGCACCCTGATTGACCTGCTCAACCGCAGTCAGCAGGCGGACGGGGTGCAGATTTTCATCGGCAGTGAGCCGGGCATCACCGGCATTCAGGGTTGCAGCCTGATCACCTGCCATTACGCCAGTAAACGCGGCACCATCGGGGCCCTGGGTGTGATCGGCCCGAGCCGTATGAATTATTCGTCGGTCATTCCCGTTGTTGACTACACCGCCCGCCTGTTGAGCCAGGTGCTTGACGGCGATCTTGACTAGGAGTTGATTCGCAGTGGCTAAAAAGAAAGTGACCAAGCAGCAGAACCAGGAACCGGAAGAAAAATCGACCGGGAATCTGCAGCCGGAGGCTGAAACCGAAGAGGTCGGGGCGCAGGCCGCCACCGAAGACCTGGCGGCAGAGCTGGCCGCCGCTCGCGAAGAGGCCGGTAAAAACTGGGATCTCTATTTGCGCAGCCAGGCCGAAATGGAAAACTTCCGCAAGCGGATGCAACGCGACAAGCAGGACGCGCTGCGTTTTGCCAACGAAGGGATTCTGCGTGAAATCCTGCCGGTCATCGACAATCTCGAGCGGGCGGTGGAGCATGCCCGGGAGAACGATACCGATACCGCCGGTTTGCTTGAAGGGGTTGAGATGACCCTCGACCAGTTCGCGCGCGCCCTCGAAAAGTTCGGTGTCAAACCGGTCGACGCGGTCGGCAAGCCTTTCGACCCCGCCTGCCATGAAGCCATGGGGCAGGTGGTGACCGGTGAGATTCCGCCCAACAGCGTTGTCCAGCAGTTGCAGAAAGGCTACCTGCTCAATGAGCGCCTGTTGCGTCCGGCCCTGGTGATGGTGGCCAAGGCCCCTGAGGTTGAAACAGAGCAGACAAGCGATTCCTCCGCATCCGAAGCGGAAGAAAAACCACAGACCAGTGAAGACTGAGAACAACAGAGTTCAAAGGAGGATATAAACCCATGGGAAAAGTCATCGGAATCGATCTCGGCACCACCAACTCGTGCGTTGCCGTTATGGAAGGCGGCGAACCGAACGTCATCGCCAATGCTGAGGGGGCCCGGACAACCCCGTCGATGGTTGCCTTCGCCGAAAATGGCGAGCGGCTGGTCGGTCAGCAGGCCAAGCGTCAGGCGGTCACCAATCCGGAAAACACCCTGTTCGCCATCAAGCGCCTGATCGGTCGCAAGTTCGACGGCGAAGCGGTGCAGAAGGATATCGAAATCAGCCCCTTCAAAATCATCAAGGCGGACAACGGGGACGCCTGGGTCGAGGCGCGCGGCAAGAAATACAGCCCGCCGGAAATCTCCGCCATGGTGCTGCAGAAGATGAAGCAGACCGCTGAGGACTACCTCGGAGAAGAAGTCACCGACGCGGTGGTCACCGTGCCGGCTTATTTCAACGACTCTCAGCGGCAGGCGACCAAGGATGCCGGCAAGATCGCTGGACTCAACGTGCTGCGCATCATCAACGAGCCGACTGCCGCCGCGCTGGCCTATGGTCTCGACAAGAAGGATGAGCAGAAGATCGCCGTCTTCGATCTCGGCGGCGGCACTTTCGATATCTCGATTCTTGAACTCGGCGACGGAGTGTTCGAGGTCAAGTCGACCAATGGCGACACCTTCCTCGGTGGTGAGGATTTCGACCAGCGCATCATCGATTATGTCGCCGACGAATTTAAAAAAGACCAGGGCATCGACCTGCGTGGCGACAAGATGGCCCTGCAGCGGCTCAAGGAAGCGGCCGAGAAAGCCAAGTGCGAGCTTTCCAGTTCGATGGAAACCGACATCAACCTGCCCTTCATTACCGCCGATCAGTCGGGACCGAAGCATCTCAACATCAAGCTCTCCCGCGCTAAACTGGAGAGTGTCTGCGGCGACCTGCTGGCGAAACTGAGCGCACCCTGCAAGACCGCCCTCAAGGATGCCGGGCTGTCCGCCTCCGAAATTGACGAGGTCATCCTGGTCGGCGGCATGACCCGCATGCCGGCAGTGCAGGAGAAGGTCAAGGAGATCTTCGGCAAGACCCCGTCCAAAGGGGTCAACCCGGACGAGGTGGTCGCCATCGGCGCCGCCATCCAGGGCGGTGTTCTCAAGGGCGAAGTCAAGGATGTGCTGCTGCTCGACGTCACGCCGCTCTCCCTCGGCATCGAAACCCTCGGCGGGGTGATGACCAAGCTGATCGAGAAAAACAGCACCATCCCGAGCAAGAAGAGCCAGGTCTTTTCCACTGCGGCCGACAATCAGCCGGCAGTTTCGGTACACGTGCTGCAGGGTGAACGGGAGATGGCGGCCGACAACAAGACCATCGGTCGTTTCGAACTGACCGACATCCCTCCGGCGCCGCGCGGCGTACCGCAGATCGAGGTCACCTTCGACATCGATGCCAACGGCATTCTCAATGTCAGCGCCAAGGACCTCGGCACCGGCAAGGAGCAGTCGATCCGTATCACCGCATCTTCCGGACTGTCGGAGGAGGAGATCGAGCGGATGGTCAAGGAAGCCGAAGCGCACGAAAGCGAAGACAAGAAGAAACGCGCGCTGATCGAGGCCCGCAACCAGGCCGACGGCCTGATCTACACCACCGAGAAGGCCCTCTCCGAGCATGGCGACAAGGTGGATGCAGGAACAAAAACCGAGATCGAAACCGCTCTTCAGGCACTCAAGGGAGTTCTCGACGGGGACGACGCGGAGGTCATCAACCAGAAGGCCGAGGCCCTGGCCCAGGCGTCGCACAAACTGGCCGAGATCATGTACCAGCAGGCCCAGGCCGAAGGCGGTGAAGCGGCGGCCGCGGGCGAGGCCAAGCCGGATGACAACGTTGTCGATGCCGAGTTTGAAGAGGTCGACGACAGCAAGAAATAATGGTTCCCGAAGGTCGGAGCGGCCGGTACGGCTGCTCCGACCGCCTGTTTTGCCGGTGTTTCCCTGATTCAGGGGGCCGCCTGGACAACAGTCAGAACCTGTCCCCCCGAACAGAATGAGGACCCTTGGCCAAGCGCGATTATTACGATATCCTCCAGGTCAACCGGAACGCCAGCGAAACTGAAATCAAGAAGGCCTACCGGAAACTGGCGATCAAGTTTCATCCCGACAAGAATCCCGGAGACAAGGCCGCCGAGGAAAAGTTCAAGGAACTTTCCGAAGCCTATGCGGTGTTGTCCGACGCTCAGAAACGGGCTCACTACGACCAGTTCGGCCATGCCGGCATGGAAGGAATGGGCGGATTTTCCTCCGGTGGATTTTCCGGCAGTCCGTTTGAGGACATCTTCGGCGATATCTTCGGCGATATCTTCGGCGGTGGTGGAACCCGTCGCGGCAGTCGTGGACGTCGCGGGGACGATCTCCGCTACAACCTGACGATCAGTTTTGAAGAGGCGGCTTTCGGTCTGGAAACCAAGGTCCAGATTCCCCGCCATCAGCCCTGCGATTCCTGCGGCGGCAGCGGCGCCCGCAAGGGGACCGCGCCGCGAACCTGCGGCACCTGTCAGGGGGCCGGGCAGGTCCGTTACCAGCAGGGCTTCTTCTCCCTTACCCGCCCCTGCCCGGACTGCGGCGGCCAGGGGACGGTGATCGAGAACCCCTGCCCCGAGTGCCGTGGCAGCGGCCATATCCGGGGCAAGAAGGCCCTGTCCCTGAAGATTCCGGCCGGGGTCGAGTCGGGCAATCGACTCAAACTGCACGGCGAAGGTGAACCGGGAACCGGCGGCGGCCCTCCGGGCGATCTGTATGTGGTGATTACCGTCAAGGACCACCCGCTCTTCCAGCGGGAAGGAAATGACGTCATCTGTGAACTGCCGATTTCCTTCACCCAGGCGGCCCTCGGCTGCGAATTTGAAGTACCGACCCTTGACGGCAAGATGCGTCTCAAGGTCCCGGCCGGGACCCAGTCGGGCAAGGTTTTCAAGCTCCCTGGCAAGGGTATTCCGGTGCTGCAGGGTTACGGCCGTGGCGACCAGCTGGTGGTGGTCCGGGTTGAAACCCCGACCCGGCTGACCCCCAGGCAACGGGAACTGCTGGAAGAATTCGCCCGCGAAGGGGGCGAGGATGTCAACCCGCTGGGCAAGGGATTTTTTGACAAGGTCAAGGAACTGTTCGACTGAAATGGTCGAGTTGCACTGAAGGAGGTTTCATGATGCGGCGCCTGCTGCTGATTCTGCTGCTGGTCCTGATCGGCCAGGCCCCGGTTGTTCTGCCGGCGGTCGAACTTCCCGGCAGTCTTGCGAGCCGGCCGCTGACCGAACGCGAGACCTTCGAACGCGGGCGGGCCGCCTATCTTCAGGGAGACCTGGACACCGCTCTCGGCCTGTTGCGTGGTTTTGTCGTCCGCTATCCCCATTCCTCATTCAATTCCCGGGCCTACCTGACCCTGACGCGGATTTTTTACCAGCGGCAGCAGTATGCCGACGCCAGGCTCTACCTGGAGCGGATTCCGGAGCTGGAAGAAACACCGGAAGGGCGTCTGCTGCAGGGGGCGCTCGACATCGCCGAGGGGGATCCTTCGCACGGCGTGGAGCGCCTGAGCGCCCTGTCTCCCGGCGATCTGCTGCCTGCCGACCAGGTCCTGCGGGCGGACGCCCTGGCCCGCGGTCTGGCGGCTGAGCAGCGGACGCTGGAGGCACTGCTGGTGCTGCACCGTCAACTGGCAACTGAAAACACAGCAGCCGGGGATCGAACAACCCTGCTGCGACTGGCCCACGAGTTGCTCGACTCCCTGGATGCCGCCGACCTCGACGAAGCCGCGTTCATGTTCACCGGCACCGCCATCGGCCAGGATGCCCTGCTGCAGCAGGCGCAGCGCCTGGTTTCCCGGGGACAGACCGAGCAGGCGTTGCCACTGGTCCGAAAGCTGGTGGCCGATCCGACCCCCTTTGCCTACCGGCGCGACGCGGTGCTGCTGCTCGATCGGTTGACCGGTCAGCCCTGGCTGCAGCGGGCGGTGGGCATCATGCTGCCCCTTTCCGGTCGCTATGCCGCCTTTGGTGAACTGATCCGCAAGGGAATGGACCTCGCCCTGCAGCTGCATCCCGACAGCGGCATCCGCTTTATTTACCGTGATGTGGCCGGTGCCGAAGATGCCGCCCTGGTTGTTGACCGGCTGGCCAACGAAGAGCGGGTCATGGCCCTGGCGGGGCCGATTACCGGCACCCGTGCCCTGACGGCGGCCGGTCAGGCCCAGCAGCAGCAGGTGCCGCTGATTTCCCTCTCCCAGCGTGACGGTATCCCCGAACTCGGCAACTACATTTTTCGCGATACCCTGACCAGTCGGCTGCAGGTCCGGGCCCTGGCCCGTTACGCGGTCGAGGAAAAGGGCTACACCTCCTTCGGCATTCTGCGCCCGCAGAACCGGCTCGGTGAGGAGTTCGCGCGCCTGTTTTCTGAAGAAGTCCTCGCTCTCGGCGGGCTGGTGGTCGATGAGGAGGTCTATCCGACCGATGCCACCGATTTCAGGCGGCAGATCAGGATGCTGATGGGGCAGGATCCCGAAGCGCCGGACGAGCCGGCGGAGATGACCGAGGAGGAGCAGCTTGAGGACCTCTTCGTCCCTGATTTTCCGGCGGTCGACTTCGATGCCCTGTTCATTCCCGATTATGCCGACATGGTGGCTCTGATCGCCCCCCAACTGCCTTTCTACGGGATCGAAAATATTCCGCTGCTCGGCATCAACGGCTGGAATTCTCCTGACCTGGTCCGCAATGCCGGCCGCTATGTCGAGGGCGCGGTTTTTCCGGACGGTTTCTTCCGTCACAGCAGCTACCCCTTCGTCGAGGACTTTGTCCGTCTCTACTATGACCGCTACGGCGAGGAGCCGTCGATTCTTGAGGCTCAGGGTTTCGATGTCGCCGGACTGCTGCTGAGCATCCTTGAACGTCCCGACGTCACGACCCGCGAGGATGTGCGCCTGGCTCTCAGCCGGCTGAGTCATTATCCGGGAGTGACCGGTGCCACCAGTTTCGATTTCCAGGGGGAGGCGGAGAAGGAACTCTTCCTGCTGCAGGTCCAGAACGGCCGTATCGTGCAGATCAATTGATCATGCGACCCTTCTGCACCCAACGTCTGTCGCTGTTGCTCTGCGGACTGCTGTTCGTCATCCTCTGCGGATGCGTTCCGCCTTCGGCATCGGTTTCCCCGGCGGAAGCCGAGGGCGACGCGATGGTGACCGGTGTTGCCGGCCGGGTGGTTGATGCCGGCGGCAAGCCGGCGGCCGGGGCCTGGGTTTATGCCTACCGCAGTGACCGCACCGGGCTGCGCGGCCCGGCCGATTTTGCCGCCCGGGTGGATGCGGACGGCAGCTACCTGCTCGATCTGACCGAAGGAAATTACTGGCTGGTGGCCCGCCTGCGCCAGGGGCGAGCCGACAGCGGACCGCCGCGACGTGGAGACGCCTGGGCGCCTTACCAGCGCAACCCGGTGCGGTTGCAGGCGGGGTCCGTCGAACGGGTCGATTTCATTCTGCAGAAGGTTGTCAGCCCGACGTTGTTGCGTCAGGGCAGCCTGGTCAGCGGCGATACCGGCTTTTCCGGAACCCTGGTCGATGCCCAGGGGCAACCGCTGGCCGGAGCTTTCGCCCTCGCCTACCGTGACGCCGACCTGCGGCGGATGCCCGATTTCACCTCCACACCGGCGACCGAGCGGGGACGCTTCACTCTCTTCGTCAGCCGGCCGGGACACTACTGTATCGCCGCTCGGCTCAAAACCCGCGGCCAGCCGCAGCCGGGTGAGCCCTACGGGGTCCTCGGGCGGGGGAAAGCCGGCTGTCCCAGGGTTGAAGCGGGGCAGATTCTGGATGTCGGCCCTATCGTCCTCAGCCCTTTTCACCAGTAACCGGCCGGGCAAAAACCTCCCTCTGCGGCGTTGCCCTCACCCCGCAAAGTCTTCCTCCCCCAGGTCGAGCAGAGCGTGCAGCATGGCGACCTGGGGCATCTCCGCGCCCACCGCCGCCGCCCGTTTCAGGGGTTCCGCGTAGATCGCCGCCAGTTCCAGCGGCCGCTGCTGCTGACGGTCAATCATCATGCTCGGCCGGTAATGGTCCATCTGCCCGGTCATCGTCAGCAGTTGGCCGATAAATGCCGGTCCGTCAATCGTCTCGCGCAGCCCTTGGCGGTTGGCGGCGGCGACCACTTCCGTCATCATCTTTTCGACCAGGGCGCGGCTGCCGGCATGCGCCAGAAGTTCGGTCACATCCCGCCCGGTCAGGGCGCAGAGGCCGTTGAAGGGGATATTCCAGACCAGCTTTTCCCAGCGGCAGCGCAGCAGATCGGCAACCGCCTCGCAGGGGATGCCGGCTGCGCAGAACCGCTCGGCCAGTTCTTTGGCCCGCGGCGTCAACCCGGCGGCGAATTCCCCTAGGCGGATGCGGCCCTCGCCGAGGTGCAGCACCTCTCCCGGTTCACCCCGGTTGGAACAGAGAAAAGCCACGCCGCCGAGGATCCGTTCGGCGCCGAAGGCGGTCGCCAGCAGTTCCTCGTTGCCGAGCCCGTTCTGCAGGGTGAGAATGGCCGTCCGCGGCCCGAGCAGCGGGCGGACCAGATCGACCAGTACCGGGTTGGCGAAGGTCTTCAGGCCGACCAGCACCAGGTCGACCGGGCCGATTTCGCGGCTGTCGCGATAGCCCCGGATTTGCGGCAGATGGAAATCCCCATGGACGGAACGCACAATCAGTCCGTCCCGACGGAGGGCTTCATAATCACGCCGCAGCAGAAAGTGCAGATCCTCTCCGGCGCGCTGCAGCATGGCCCCGTAGTAGAGGCCGAGGGCACCGGAACCGACGACGGCAATCTTCATGGCAGGACTCCTCCAGGTCGGGTCGTGATGGATCAGAAGCGGGTCCGCCATTTCAGCATGGCTGTCTTGCGGCCCAGTTCCAGGTCGAGACCGTGGCGGTCGCGCAACCGCTGCAGGGTGTCCAGGCGTTGGTCGCGGTTGGACTTGTGGGCGCCGTTGACGGCATTGTAGATGTTGCCCGAATACCAGCCCAGTTCGAAAAAGACCAGGATGCCGCCGAGAACCTGGTTGTCGTTGTCGAATGCCTCGATGGCGGCAAGAATAAAGGCGGCGTTGAGCGCGAAGGAGATGCCGGCGTCACGAGTCCGGCCGACATAGAGCTGCCCGGCGCCAGGCAGCAGGGCCGACAGGCTGCCGGCCAGGAGAGGGGATTTTTCCTCCAGCTGCCGCAGCAGGTCGAGATCGGCCGCCAGTTCCGCGGCCTGTGGCTGGGCCAGGCGGGAGAGTTCGTTCCCGGCGGCGGAATAATCCTGTTGTTCAATAAAGGTCCAGGCAACCCGGTATCGGGCCGAAGGAGCCTGCTCCGGATGCAGTTCGCCCAGCAGCCGGTAGCGTTGTCGGGCCTGGGTATAAAGTCCCCGGCGAAAGGGGATCTCGGCGTAGAGCAGAGCCCCGCGGAGGGCCTCGGGGCTGGTCGGCCAGTTCTTCTGCAGCTGCTGCAGCTGTTCTTCCGCCTGCTCCCAGCGGTCCCCGGCCAGAAAGGCGCGGGCAATGCGCAACCGGGCGTGGGCCCCTTCGTCCGCTTGTGGATGCTGGAAAAGGAAGCGTTTGTATTCGGTGATGGCGCGGTAGTAATCGCCCTCGGCATAGAGGGAATCGGCAAAATCGAGTTGCGGCAGGCCGGTGGCGGCAAAGGCCGGAGCGGCGACCATCAACAGCAGCAACAGGGTGGCGGGACACAGGCGGGACATGATCGCTCCTGGGCGGTTGGAGGCTTGTCAGTTCAGGATCCGGGCGCGTCTCGCGGGGATCGTCGACTTGCAAAAAGCGTGAGGGCTCGCTAAAATAAACCCCGGTTCGTCAACGGCGGGATGTGCCAGCCGAATCCTAGCACAACGGCCCTTTTTCGAGCCAGACCAAATCCCTAAGTCCCTGTTTCTAAAGCCTTTCAGAATTGACTTCAAAAACAGCCTGTGTTAAACTGGAAAAATGCAAAAAACAAATGAGTTCAAAATCGGCGATCGAGCGGTTTACCCGTCCCAGGGCGTGGGTGTCATTGAAGCAATTGAGTCCCGCGAATTCTCCGGAGTAGAAAACAAATTTTACGTCCTGCGCATCGTTGACAGCGACATGACCATCATGGTTCCGGTGGGCAATGTTTCCCAGGTCGGTCTGCGGCGCCTGGTCAACAAGAAACAGGTGGCCACTGTCTATGAGCTGCTTGAAGACAAGGCGGACATGTCGGGGGGGGTGGCGTCCTGGAGCCGCCGGCAGCGTGAATACAACGAGAAGATCAAGTCGGGCGACCTGATGGAAGTTGCCGAGGTACTGCGCGAACTCTACCTGATCAAGGAAGACAAGGAACTCTCCTACGGCGAAAAGAAGGTTCTGGAACTGGCGCGCAAGCTGCTGGTTTCCGAGATCGCTCTCGCCGAGGGCAAGGCCGAGGAAAAGATCGCCCAGCGAGTCGAGAGCATGCTGCTCAACTGAATCGCTGCCGGCAGATACTGCACGAGGCCGGGCCGTTGCGCCCGGTCTTTTTTATTTACCCTGAATCAGTGAGTGCCTTGTCGGCGGACAGCACTCGCCTTCCAACAGGAACTCACGGATTCAGGGTCTCCTCAATCAGCGAATCCTTCACCAGGTTCAGGTTGAACCGTAGATGACACGAGCGGAGTTGGAAAGATGGCAGTTCTGGCGTTGATTCCGGCCGCCGGTATCGGTCGGCGGATGGGGGCCGATGTCAGCAAGCAGTTTCTGACGCTCGCCGGTCGTCCGATCCTCGCCCACACCCTGGATATTTTCCAGTCCAGCTCCCTGGTCGATGCGATTATCCTGGTCGTGCCGCGGCAGGAGCAGGATCTCTGTCGTCGCCAGGTTCTTGCCTCCGGCCGTTATTCCAAACTGCGCCCGCTGGTTGACGGCGGTGCCGAACGTCAGGATTCGGTCCGCAACGGGTTGCGGGCAAGTGGTGCCGCCGCTGATGATATCGTCCTCATCCATGATGGCGTCCGGCCGTTGTTTGACCCGGGCCATCTGCCGGAACTGATTGACGCAGCAGAGACAACCGGTGCCGCGGTTCTTGGGGTGCCGGTCAAGGATACCGTCAAGCGGGTCGCCGCTGGACGGGTCACGGAAACGCCGCCGCGCAGTGATCTGTGGCTGACACAGACACCGCAGGCCTTTCCCTTTGCCGTCATCGCCGAGGCCCATGAAAAGGCTCTGACAGAGGGCTTCGCCGGGACTGACGATGCCTCGCTGGTGGAACGCCTGGGGCGTCCGGTGGCGATGGTGGAAGGCGATTATCGCAATCTGAAAATCACCACTCCGGAGGACCTGCTGGTCGCCGAAGCCCTGATGGACAGAGGAGGGAACAGGCCATGATGCGTATTGGCCATGGTTATGATGTTCACCGCCTGGTTTCAGGCCGTCGACTGGTGATCGGAGGGGTCGAAATCCCTTATCGCCTCGGCCTGCTTGGCCACTCCGATGCCGATGTGCTGCTGCACGCCATCTGCGACGCGGTTCTCGGCGCGGTCGCCGAAGGAGATATCGGCCGTCACTTTCCCGACAGCGATCCGGATTACGCCGGCATCGACAGCCGCAAGCTGCTGGCCGAATCGGTGCGCGTCGCCGAAGGCCGGGGCTACCGGATCGGCAACATCGACGCCACCATCATCGCCCAGCAGCCGAAGATGGCGCCGCACATTCGCGCCATGGTCGAGAATATCGCCGGTGCCTGCGGGATCGATGTCCGCCAGGTCAACATCAAGGCCACCACCACCGAGGAACTCGGTTTCACCGGCCGCGGCGAGGGGATTGCCGCCCATGCCGTGGTGCTGCTGAAGAATGTCGACATCAGCGCCGAGCTGGATGTTTGAAAACGGATAGAAGCAACCACGAAGGCAAGCAATTTCCACCACAGAGTCACAGAGGACACAAAGAGAATCTATAAGACGGGTTGGGATATTCGTCCTTCATGTTTTTGCGGGTTCGCGTCTGTGCTCTCTGTGACTCCGTAGTGTGGTTTACGCAGAAACGAAGAACTCGGCAACAACCCGTTTTCACCACAGTGGCGCCGAGGACACAAAGAGACTTCTGTAAAGAGAGGTTTAGGTGTTTGGGGTTCACCTCTGTGTTCTCTGTGACTCTGTGGTGAGATTCAAAGGTTTTAGGATAAAAACTGATTATGAGCGAAGCAATCACGACACCGAGCAATTTCATCCGCAACATCATCGATGCCGACCTCGCCGACGGCAGGCGCACTGAGGTGGTGACCCGCTTCCCGCCGGAGCCGAACGGTTACCTGCATATCGGCCACGCCAAGAGCATCTGTCTCAATTTCGGCCTGGCCGAGAGCTACGGCGGTCGCTGCCACCTGCGCTTCGACGACACCAATCCGGCCAAAGAGGAGGATGAGTACGTCGAGGCGATCAAGCGGGACGTCGCCTGGCTCGGTTTCGACTGGGGCGAGCATCTCTACTTCGCCTCCGACTACTTCGACCAGCTCTACGCCTGGGCGGTGCAGTTGATCAAGGACGGCAAGGCCTACGTCGACAGCCAGAGCGCCGAGCAGATGCGCGCCAATCGCGGCACCCTGACCGAGCCCGGCGTCGACAGCCCCTACCGGAACCGCAGTGTGGAGGAGAATCTTGATCTGTTCGAGCGGATGAAGCAGGGCGAGTTTCCGGACGGAGCCCACATCCTGCGGGCGAAGATCGACATGGCCTCGCCCAATCTCAACCTGCGCGACCCGGCGATGTACCGGATTCTGCATGCCGAACATCACCGCACCGGCGACAGCTGGTGTATCTACCCGATGTACGACTTCGCCCACGGTCAGGAGGACTCCATCGAGGGGATCACCCATTCGATCTGCACCCTTGAGTTCGAGGCCCATCGGCCCCTTTACGACTGGTTCATCGCCCAGCTCGGCATCCATGCCCCGCAGCAGATCGAGTTCGCCCGGCTCAACCTCTCCTATACGGTGATGAGCAAGCGCAAGCTGCTGCAGCTGGTCGAGGAGGGCCTGGTCGCCGGCTGGGATGATCCACGCATGCCGACCATCTCCGGGATGCGCCGGCGCGGCTACCCGGCGGCGGCAATCCGTAATTTCTGCGAGCGCATCGGGGTCGGCAAGGCGGACGCCTGGATCGATCTGTCAGTGCTGGAAGACTGTGTCCGCGAGGTGCTCAATGAATCCGCCCTGCGGCGGATGGCGGTCCTCAAACCGCTCAAGGTGACGATTACCAACCTGCCGCAGCCGGAAATGGCCTGTCGCGGCGCCAACCACCCGCAGCAGCCGGAGCGCGGTGAGCGTGAACTGCTGCTGACCCGTGAGATCTACGTCGAGCGGGACGATTTCATGGAGGACGCGCCGCGCAAGTTCTTCCGTCTCGCCCCCGGCCGCGAGGTGCGGCTGCGCAACGCCTGCGTGATCAGGTGCGACGAGGTGATCAAGGATGATGCCGGCGAGGTGATCGAACTGCGCTGCAGTTGCGACCCCGAGACCTTCGGCGCCAATCCTGCCGACGGCCGCAAAATCAAGGGCACCATCCACTGGGTTTCGGCTGTCCATGGCCGGCAGCTGCCGGTGCGGATCTACGACCGCCTGTTCCGGGAAGAAAATCCGGACAAGGCCGGCGACTTCCGCGATTGCCTCAACCCCGAGTCACTGCACGAAACCCGCGCCTGGGTTGAACCGGCACTGCTCGATATCGCCCCGGGAGAAACCGTACAGTTCGAACGCACCGGCTACTTCACCGCCGACGCGATCGACTCAAAGCCCGGCGCCCCGGTCTTCAACCGTACCGCGACCCTGCGTGACAGCTGGGCGAAGGTGAAGAAATAGTCAAAAGGCTTAAAAGACAGCCACCAAGACGCCAAGAGCACCAAGAAGGACAAAACCAAAAAGATTTTCGGGTGTTCTTGGTGTTCTTGGTGTCTTGAGCGAACGCAGTGAGCGGGTGGCCCAAAAAATTTCAGGAGCGTTCCAATGAGTCTGCGTGTTTACAATACCCTCAGCGGGAAGAAGGAAGAGTTCAAACCGATCGAGCCGGGCAAGGTGCGGATGTACGTCTGCGGCGTCACGGTTTACGACTATTGCCATATCGGCCACGCCCGCGCCAATATCGTCTTCGACATCATCTACCGCTACCTGCAGTATGCCGGCTATGATGTCACCTACGTGCGCAACTACACCGACGTCGACGACAAGATCATCAAGCGCGCCAACGAGCGGGGCATCTCCAGCAGGGAGCTCTCCGAGGAGTTCATCCGTGCCTTCGACGAGGATATGGCGACCCTCGGCCTGGCGCTGCCGACCCATCAGCCGAAGGCGACCGACTATATCGCCGAGATCATCGCCATCTGCGAGAAGCTGATTTCCAAAGGTCTCGCCTATGAGGCCGGCGGCGACGTCTACTACCGGGTGCGGAAATTCCCCGGTTACCTGAAGCTCTCCAAGCGCAATATGGAGGAGATGCAGGCCGGAGCGCGCATCGCCCCGGGGGAGCAGAAGGAAGATCCGATGGATTTCGCCCTCTGGAAAGCGGCCAAGCCGGGTGAGCCGAGCTGGGAATCCCCCTGGGGCGCGGGGCGGCCGGGCTGGCACATCGAATGCTCGGCGATGAGCTCCTCGCTGCTCGGCGAGACCTTCGACATCCACGGCGGCGGCCGTGACCTGATCTTCCCCCACCACGAGAACGAGATCGCCCAGTCGGAAGGGGCGAGCGGCAAACCATTCGTCAACTACTGGCTGCACAACGGCTTCGTCAATGTCGACCAGGAGAAGATGTCGAAATCCCTCGGCAACTTCTTCACTATCCGCGACATTCTCAAGAGCTACGATCCCGAGGTGCTGCGTTTCTTCATCCTCACCGCCCACTACCGTTCGCCGATCGACTTCTCCGACCAGAACCTCAAGGAGGCGAAGGCCGGCCTGAGCCGTTTCTACGAGGCTCTCAAGGCGGCGGATGAAACCCTGCGCAGCCACCCGTTGCCCGAGCGGCCCGTCTGCCCGGAGATCAGTGACGCCGAGCGGGAGATCTACGACCGGATCGAGAACCTGGAGGATCTGTTTGCCGCGGCGATGGACGATGACTTCAACACTGCCGCCGCCATCGGCCACCTGTTCGAAGCGGTGCGCGGCATCAACCGGCTGATCGGTGAAGCGCGTTTCGATGAGTGCAACCTGTCGCTGCGGGTGATCGAGGACGGCGCGAAAAAGCTGCGCGAACTCGGCGGCGTACTCGGTCTGTTCGGTTCCGACCCGGTTGCCTGGCTGGAAGGGCAGAAGAGCGCCGGGCTGCAAGGCGCGGGACTGAGCGCCGAGGCGATCGAGGAGTTGATCGAGGAACGCCGGGCGGCGCGGCAGAACCGCGACTTCGCCCGCGCCGACCAGATTCGCGACGCCCTCGCCGCGCAGGGGATCGAGCTGCTCGACTCCAAGGACGGGACGAGCTGGAAGGTCAAATAAGTCGGGTTCGTTCAGAAAAACACGAAGCCCCCGCAACCGGGAACCGGTTCGGGGGCTTTTTATTTTTTGGGGCCGCCAAGGCGCCAAGAAGGTCAAAAACCTTATTAACGCAGAGGCGGAGAGGGGCTGAGATGGAGAGAAAACCAAAAACAGCCTTTTGTTTTTTCTGCGTACTCTCCCTCTCTGCGACTCTCCGTTGAAAAAGGTTTTCTTGGCGCTCCTGGCGTCTTGGCGGCCCAAAGCCTACTGCCCGTACTTCTCCCGCAGCACCCGCTTGTTGATCTTGCCGACACTGGTCTTGTCGATCTCCTCCACCAGCCGCACCTTGAGCAGCAGCGCCTGTTTCGACATCATCCCCTTGTCGATGAACTCCCGGACCAGGCCGACCAGTGATTTCTCGTCCGGGACCGCGTCCCCTTTCGGAACCACCAGCGCCAGCGGTCGCTCACCCCACTTGTCATCGACGATGCCGATCACCGCCACCTCGGCGACGGCCGGGTGCTGGCCGAGAATATCCTCCACCTCCAGCGACGAAAGCCATTCGCCGCCGACCTTGATCACGTCCTTGATCCGGTCGGTGATTTTAACGTAGCGTTTCCGGTCCATGCCGGCGACATCGCCGGTGTGCAGGTAACCGCCGCGCCAGAGGGTCTCGGAGTTGCGGTGATCCTTCAGGTAACCCTGGGTCAGCCAGGGGGCGCGGACAACGATCTCACCGACCGACTCGCCGTCCGCGGGAACATCCCGTAACTCTTCATCGACCACCCGCAGATCGACCAGCGGTATCGGCCGCCCGGTTTTGCAGCGGATCTCGACCTCATCGTCGGCCGACAGGTCCTCTTCACCGATATGGGCAACGGTCAGCACCGGGCAGGTTTCCGACATGCCGTAACCGGCAAAGATGTCGATGCCGCGATCCAGGGCGGCGCGGCACATTGCCTGCGGCAGGGCGGCCCCGCCGATCAGCACCTTCCAGCCGCTCAGGTCGATGGTGTCGATTTTCGGGTGACTGAGCAGCATGTGCAGAATGGTCGGCACGCAGTGGGAGAGAGTGACACCCTCGTCCTTGATCAGCTCCAGCAGGGTGTCGGGCGCGTAACGTCCGGGATAGACCTGTTTGATACCGAGGGCGGTGGCGAGATAGGGGAAGCCCCAGGCGTGGACATGGAACATCGGCGTGATCGGCATGTAGACATCTCCCTGGTGGAAGCGTCCCTGGCTGGTCGGGGTTCCCAGAGCGGCCAGTACCCCGAGGGTGTGCAGCACCAGCTGGCGGTGGCTGAAATAGACACCCTTGGGCATGCCGGTGGTGCCGGTGGTATAGAAGGTGGTGGCACGGGTGTTTTCGTCGAATTCGGGGAAATCGAACGTCGTAGGGCTCTCTTCCAGCAAGGCTTCGTATTCGCCGGCAAAGGCGACGGTTGAAGCGGGTGCGGAGTCCTCATCTTGCAGCAGAATGTAGTTTTTCACCGTGTCGATGCGGCCCTTGATTGCTTCGAGAATCGGCAGGAAGTCGGCATGAATCAGCAGCAGGTCGTCTTCGGCGTGGTCGATGGTGTAGAGAATCTGCTCCGGTGACAGGCGAACATTGACCGTGTGCAGCACCGCGCCGAGCATCGGCACGGCAAAAAAACACTCCAGGTAGCGGTGGCTGTCGTAATCCATCACCGCCACCGTGTCCCCCGCCTTGATGCCGAGTCGCTGCAGGGCGCCGGCCAGTTGGCAGACTCGCCGGCGGAAGGCACGGTAGTCGTGGCGGCGCAGTTCGCGGTAGACGATCTCCTGCTCCGGGTTGTCGACCACCGGGGCGTTGAAGAGGTTCTTGATCAGCAGGGGATAGGTATAGGCGGAGGCGGTGCGTTCGATCAATGTGGACATGACAGGGCTCCTTGGCGAAAAGGGATATGGTGGAAAGGTAACTTTTGTTTGCCTGGACTGAATTCTGTCTAGCATGCACGGCCACGGGGCTCAAGGAAAAAGGAGGAGGAAGGCGGATGGTTTCCTTTTTCTTTTCCCGAGCATTTTGCGGGACACAATTAATTTCAAGAATTCCCGGCCCTGTCTGCCCGCCATTCCCGTTCGGTAAGAAAGAGCTTGTCTTTTGGGGTGCCTGACGATAATCTTACCGAAAAGGAAGATTTGTGTTCGCGGAGGGCCCATGGTTGCCGAAAAAATATCGTACGGGAAGATTGATGGTCTTGAACAACTGGGAGTGGTGATCCGCCAGGCGCGCAAGGAACAGGGGGTGACCCAGGAAGAGCTTTCTGCCCTGGTCGGCGTGGGGCCACGGCTGATCGGAGAGATTGAGCGTGGGAAACCGACAGCGGAAATCGGCAAGGTGTTCCGGCTGCTGTCCGGCCTCGGCCTGTCGCTGTCTATCCAGCCCCGTACATCCAGAGACTGGCGGGAGTAAACCATGGAACAGTTGCAGGTCTATCTGAAGGATCGTCTCGTCGGGCGTTTGAACCGTGACCGTGGCCGGCTGTCGTTTGGTTACCATCGCAACTGGCTGGATGATCCCGCAGCCCATCCTCTGTCGCTGTCTCTGCCCCTGCGCGAAGCCCCGTTTGACGATGCTGAAGCCCGCAGCTGGTTCGGCAACCTGTTGCCGGAGGGGGATTTTCTCAATCTCATCGCCCGGCGCCTGGGGCGCAGTACGGGCGATGTTTTCGGTCTGCTGGTCGATCTGGGGGGTGAGTGCGCCGGAGCGGTCAGCCTGCTGGAACCGGGGCGCATGCCGGAGGAAGGGGACTACCGACGGCTTGATGAAGACGCGCTTTACCACCTTGTCACCGACGAGCCTTCCCCGGCCTGGCTGGGAGAGGATCGGGGTGTCCGCCTGTCTCTGGCCGGGGCGCAGAACAAGGTGCCGGTTTATGTCGACGATTCCGGCATCCACCTGGCCACCGGCCGTCAGGCGACCAGCCATATTCTCAAGCCCCGGATTCGCGCCGTCATCGATCTGCCGCATACGGTGGAAAATGAAGTCTTCTGCATGCAGCTGGCAGGCCGGTTGGGGCTGGCGGTTCCCGCTGCACAGATCGGGGAGGTGCGCGACCAGATCTATTATCTGGTCGAGCGGTTCGACCGCTGTCGCGTCCAGAACCGGATCGAGCGGCTTCACCAGGAAGATTTCTGCCAGGCGCTCGGTGTCGAGGCCAACCTCAAGTATGAGGAGAATGGCGGGCCGTCGACCGCCGCAATCTGGCGGTTGCTGCAGCGTCACAGCTCGGCCCCGGCTGCAGACGGGCGTCAGATGCTGCGCTGGATAGGATTCAATTTCCTGATCGGCAACGCGGATGCTCACGGCAAAAATATCGCCCTGCTTTATCGTGGCGACGGTCGTATCCGCCTGGCCCCCTTCTATGACCTGCTCTGCACTGCCGTTTATCCTCCCCTTGACCGGCGGCTGGCCCTGCGCCTCGGTGGGGAGCGCCGCCCGGAGCGCCTGCGTCGACGCCACTGGGAACGGTTGGCCCGGGACTTGGAAATAGCCCCTCGCGCCATTTTTGCCGAACTCGAAAAGCTGACCCGGGCCATCGAAAAAAACGCTGGAGCCCTTGCCGGGCAATTCACTGACCGATACGCCTGCGAAGAGACGATGAACGGCATTCTGGAAATCATCCGTCAGCGCAGCAGCTGGGCCTGGGCGGTGCTGGGTGGCCGGCCTGATTGAGGGAAGGTCGGGGACAGAAACTATGGTCTGGCTATTTAGGCACCGGCAGACGAAGGGGCCGGAAACGATAAGCTGCGCCTGTGGTGAAAAGAACCGGCTCTTTATTCTACCCTATTGCCGCCCCCTGACCTGTCCCGGTCAGCCGGTTCCCGTCCATCGGTTTCCGCCCGCCGTTTCTTCAGCTGCTGCTTCCAGATGGCGGCTTTTTCCAGCGCATACTGCTGCATGTCTGCCACTTTGTCGGCCTCATCGACAATTTCCCGCCCCAGCAACGTTTCCAGCGCATCTTCCAGGGTCACTATGCCGGAATACTGAAGATAGGAATCATGCACCAGAAAGAGGTGTTCCTTGCGCCTGATGAACTGATCCATAAGATGAAACACCGGCGTATCTTTCGGAACCCGGTGAATGGGCGTCATGATCTCCTTCAGAGGCTGGTTCAGCTTCCTGTTCTGGGACGCGGCCTTGAGAATCGTTCTGGCAAAGACCAACCCGGTAATATTGTCAGGCGTGTGTTCAAAAACGGGGATGCGCGAAAAGATGTAAAGGTCATCATGCGCCAATGCATTCTTGATTGTTTCAGCGCCATCCAAGGCAAAAACCACGCTGCGGGGCGTGAGAATGTCCTTGACCTTGACCTGTTTCAGCTGCAGCAGGTTTTCAATCAACTGACTTTCCTCTTCGGCGAGAATCCCACTCTCTTCGCTCATTTCCGCCATCGCGGCAATTTCCTCCCGGGTCGGAGCGCTGTCGGTGGGTTGCTGGATGTGCCGGGTAATGAGACGGGAAACCCACAACAGCGGCAACAAGATGCGGGTCAGGAACTTGACGATATAAGCTGTAGGCCTGGCCAGCTGCCGCCAGTAGGTCGCACCAATGGTCTTGGGAATGATTTCCGAAAAATACAGGATCAGCAAAGTCAGGATGATCGCGATCAGGCTTTGCCACTGAACACCGAAAATCCGCACCGCTTCGGCGCCGACCCCTGCAGCCCCCATGGTATGAGCAATCGTGTTCAGAATCAGGATGGACGATATGGAGGTGTCGATATCGTTTTTCAACTCCCCAAGGAGCCCCTTCACCGGGGAGTTGTCATCCATTGATGCGATATGGGATGGTGTTATGGAAAACAGCACAGCCTCGAGCACCGAACACAGAAAAGACACCAACAGCGCCAGCGACAGGTAGAAAAAGAGTAAGCTCATAGAATTCGGCCGCTATTCCGGTTTGCAGATTGAGTAGCCCCTGAATCAGGTATCCCCCCGCGACGGTTGCTGCCTGATCTTGCCGGTCCGGTTGAAAAAACCGCCCGCCCGTGCGCCCTGTTCCAGTGCAAAACCAGGGAGGGACTTGCTGATACAATGTCCAGACCCGTCTATCACACTAATGTTAACAGAGTCGACAGCGCTGTAATTCCAAAAGTAAAAATGTCTGAATCAGCAGGTCCGACCGCCCGGGAACATTATCAGAAAAAAACGGCCAGCGAATTGTCTCCCGGATGGCCTGTGTGCGTGGTCTGTCATGTCCCCCTCCTGAAGTCGGTTTTTCCTTGTTAGTGGTTTTTGTCTCCGTGCCACGGATTCCAGCCAGATAGCTTCCCGCTCGCCGGAACATTCCCCGTTCACCATTGCTGACGCAACCCGCCCGGTTGTGGTTAAATGATCACATTATGGCGAAATTCGAACTGATATCCGACTATCAGCCGTGCGGCGATCAGCCGCAGGCGATCGACGAGCTGGTCGCCGGGCTTGCACGCGGCGACCGGCACCAGGTGCTGCTCGGCGTCACCGGCTCGGGCAAGACCTTCACCATGGCCAACGTGGTCGCCGAGGTGCAGCGGCCGACCCTGGTGCTGGCCCACAACAAGACCCTGGCGGCGCAGCTCTACGGCGAGTTCAAGGAGTTGTTTCCGAAAAATGCCGTCGAGTATTTCGTGTCCTATTACGACTACTACCAGCCGGAGGCCTACGTGCCGGTCACTGATACCTTCATCGAGAAGGATTCGGCGATCAACGAGGAGATCGACAAGCTGCGCCACAGCGCCACCCGTTCGCTGCTGACCCGTCGCGACGTGCTGATTGTCGCTTCGGTCTCCTGCATTTACGGGCTCGGCTCGCCGGAGGCCTACTACGGCATGCTGGTGCGGCTCGAAGAGGGGATGGAACTGGACCGCAACGAGCTGCTGAAGAAACTGGTCGAGACCCAGTACCAGCGCAACGATGTCGATTTCCATCGCGGCTCCTTCCGGGTGCGCGGCGACGTGGTCGAGGTCTTTCCCGCCTACGAGGAGGAGCGGGCGCTGCGGATCGAGTTCTTCGGCGACGAGGTCGAGGCGATCAGCGAGATCGACCCCCTGCGCGGTCAGGTCATCGACCGTCTCCAGCAGACCGCCATCTTTCCCGCCAGCCACTATGTCGCCACCCGGCCGACCCTCGAGAAGGCGATCAAGCTGATCCAGGATGAACTGCAGGAGCGCATCCAGTTCTTCCGCGCCAACAACCAGCTGCTGGAGGCGCAGCGCATCGAGCAGCGCACCCTGTTCGACATCGAGATGATGGAGGAGATGGGCTACTGCCAGGGGATCGAGAACTATTCCCGCTACCTCGACGGCCGTGAGGCGGGTACCGCCCCGGCGACCCTGTTCGATTACTTTCCCGACGATGCGCTGATGTTCATCGACGAGTCGCATGTTTCGGTCAGCCAGGTCGGCGCCATGTACCGCGGCGATCGTTCACGCAAGGAAACCCTGGTCAACTACGGCTTCCGCCTGCCCTCGGCGCTCGACAACCGGCCGCTGATGTTCAGCGAGTTCGAGGCCAAGGGCATTCAGACCGTCTATGTCTCGGCCACGCCGGCCGATTACGAACTGGAGCAGGCTCAAGGGGTGGTGGTCGAACAGATCGTCCGCCCCACCGGGCTGGTCGACCCGCCGATCGAGGTGCGATCGGCCCGCGAACAGGTCGACGACCTGATCGCTGAGATAAGGACGACCGTCGAACAGGGCTACCGCATCCTGGCAACCACCCTGACCAAGCGCATGGCCGAAGATCTGACCGGCTACCTCGACGAACTCGGCATCCGCGTGCGCTACCTCCATTCCGACATCAAGACCGTGGAACGGATGCAGATCATCCGTGATCTGCGCGAGGGGCAGTTCGACGTGCTGATCGGCATCAATCTGCTGCGCGAAGGTCTCGATATTCCCGAAGTCGCCCTGGTCGCCATCCTTGATGCCGACAAAGAAGGCTTTCTGCGCTCGGCTCGCTCGCTGATCCAGACCTGCGGCCGTGCCGCGCGCAACGTCGACGGCCGGGTGATCATGTATGCCGACACCGTCACCCGTTCGATGCGCGCCTGCATCGACGAGACCGAACGTCGCCGCACCGCCCAGCTGGCCTACAATGAGGAACACGGCATCACCCCGCAGTCGGTGAAAAAGGGCATGCGCAGCATTCTCGAAGATATCGCCGCCCAGGATGGTTCCGCTCCGGCCCTGGCCGCCGAGGAACTGGCGAGCTACGGCAACGATCCGCGGCAACTGCGCAGGAAGATCAAGCAGCTCAAGCAGGAAATGCTGACCGCTGCCGCCGATCTTGAATTCGAAAAAGCGGCTGAGCTTCGTGACCGCATGCTGATGCTGGAGAAGCGGGAACTGGAGTTGCTGGGTTAGACCCAAATCCACCGGCAATTTCGGGATTCGGCTGTCGTTACCCTGAATCAGTGAGTTTCTGTTGGATGGAGAGTGCAAGTGCTTGGCCTGAATGAGATTTCCGGGAATCTGAAGCGCACCCATTGGTTCGCTGGGGATTATTGGGAAGCTCAGGCAGGTCAATGACTTGCGCCATCCGCCGACAAGGGGCTCACTGATTCAGGGTTGCGGTTGAATCTGCTTCGTTGCCTTCACCGCATCGGTACTCAACGTAGCTCGGCTACGTTTGCGCCCGAAGCGGCGCGGCGCCTCGCATCTTCACCCGTCCCGCCACCCTCGGTCCGCAAAACAGCCGGTGGATTTGGGTTAGACGGATCCGTTTGCCCTTCCCCTTGTTCTCTTGTCCTCCGTGCGAGCCGCCCATTCCCTGTTATCCTTGGAAAGGACGGATCGGAGGACTCGCATGATGGACAACAACACAGACAAACAACGCTCCCTCGCCGTGGCCGAGGCGGCCCGTGAGACCGAGTGGCGCAAGCCGAGTTTCGTCGGCGAACTGTTCATGGGACGGTTGCCGCTGGAGCTGGTTTTCCCCTTCCCCGAGCAGTCGGCGGAAGATAGGGAAGCCGGTGATAAGCTTCTGACCGAACTGCGTTCCTTCCTGGAGCGGGAGGTCGACGCCGACCGTATCGACCGGGAGAAGAAGATTCCGAAAAAGGTGATCGCCGGTCTGGCGAAAATGGGCCTGTTCGGCATCAAGCTGCCGACCGAATACGGTGGTCTCGGCCTTTCCCAGGTCAACTACAACCGCATCGTGCAGCTTATCGCCAGTCACTGCGCCTCGACCGCGGTGCTGCTCTCGGCCCACCAGTCGATCGGCGTGCCGCAGCCGCTCAAGCTGTACGGCAGCGACGAGCAGAAACGGAAATACCTGCCGCGGCTGGCGAAGGGGGCCATCAGCGCCTTCGCCCTGACCGAACCGGATGTCGGCTCCGACCCGTCGAGCATGGCCACCACCGCGACGCTCAATGCCGAGGGGAGCGAATGGATCCTCAACGGTCAGAAACTGTGGATTTCCAACGGCCCGATTGCCGACCTGCTGATCGTCATGGCCCGCAGCAACGACCCGGCGGCCGACCATCCGGAAATCACCGCCTTTATCGTCGAAGGCAACAGTGAGGGACTCAGTGTCGCCCATCGCTGCGATTTCATGGGCATCAAGGGGGTCCAGAACGGGCTGCTGCGTTTCGAGAATGTCCGGGTGCCGAACGACAATATCGTCCTCGGTCGCGGCCAGGGGCTGCGGCTGGCGCTGCAGACCCTCAACACCGGACGGCTGACCCTGCCGGCGGCAGCCGGTGGGGTGCTGCAGCAGGCCAATGCCATTGCCCGCCAGTGGGCCAACGAACGGGAGCAGTGGGGAGCGCCGATCGGTCGCCACGAGGCGGTGGCGGGCAAAATCGCTACCCTGGCGGCCGATACCTTTGCTGTCGAGAGCCTGACCTGGCTGACCTCGGCGATGGCCGACCGTGACGACCTCGACATCCGCCTCGAAGCGGCGATGGCCAAGCTCTGGTGTACCGAGGCGATGTGGCGGGGGGTCGACAGCCTGCTGCAGATTCGTGGCGGGCGCGGCTACGAAACCGCCGACTCGCTCGCCGGCCGGGGGGAGTTGCCGATGCCGGTGGAACGGATGCTGCGCGACGCACGCATCAACCGCATCATCGAGGGCACCAGCGAAATCATGCACCTTTTCATCGCCCGCGAAGCTCTCGATCCGCATCTGCGCATCGCCGGCGCGTCGACCACCTCGGCCAAAATCAACCTCGGACGGGCCGCCGCTTTCTATGCCGGCTGGTATCCGCAGCTCTGGCTGCCGCGCCTGACCCTCTCCGGGGCGCCGCCCATGCCGGGGCTGTTGGGGCGCCATCTCCGTTTTGTCGCCAACGGCAGCCGCATGCTGGCCCGTGACCTGTTCCACATGATGCTGCTCTATCGCCGGGGGCTGCAGCAGAAGCAGGCGATTCTCGCCCGCCTGGTCGATATCGGCGCCGAACTGTTTGCCATGACCGCGGTTCTCTCCCGCGCCGCTTCGCTGCACGGGCCGAGCGGCAGCGAACCGGTTGCCGACCTCTTCTGCCGACAGGCGCGGCGGCGTATCGGGGTGCTGCACCGGGCGGTCTACCGCAACGATGACCAGTTCGCCTATGACCGGGCCCTGGATGTTCTCGACGGCCGCTACCCCTGGCTCGAAGAGAACATCGTCAGCACCTGGAGAAAGCCGCCAGCCTGATGTCCCGACACCCCGATCTCGCCATTCTCGGCAGCGGCACCACCGCCTTCGCCGCCGCCCGTCGCGCCGCCGCCGCCGGCAGAAAGGTGCTGATGATCGAACAGAGTCACCTCGGCGGCACCTGCGTCAACTGGGGATGCATTCCGAGCAAGACCCTGATCGACAAGGCCGAAATGTACCACGCCGCGCGCCGCGGAGAAGCCTGGGGGCTGAACCTCAAGGCCGGACCGCCCGACTGTCGCACCTTGATGCGTCTCAAGCAGCGGGCGGTGGAAACCCTGCGTGAAACCCATTACCAGCACGAGCTGGAAAAAACCCCGGGGCTGGAGGTGCTGCGCGGTCATGGACGGTTTCTTTCGCCGCGGGCGTTACAGGTCGGCGCTGAAATCGTGCGCCCGGAACAGATTCTCATCGCGGTCGGCGGCGCGCCGCGGGTGATTCCCCTGCCCGGTCTCGACACGGTCGACTACCTGACCAGCTACAGCGCCCTGCATCTGCCCGACTTTCCCCAATCGGTACTGATGCTTGGCGGCGGCGTGATCGCCCTGGAAATGGGGCAGATGTTTGCCCGTTTCGGCACCCAGGTCATCATTCTGGAACGGGGAAAAAGCCTGCTGCACGAATTCGATCCGCGTCTGACCCGGATGTTTGCCGATATCCTTCATGATGAGGGGGTTGAAATCATGACCGAGGTCGAGACCGAGCGGGTCGAGGGAAGGCCGCAGGGGGTCTGTCTCTACTCGAAGGTTCGGGGAGCGCCGGTCGGGCTCTGCGCCGAACGGCTGATGCTGGCGGTCGGCACCGCGCCGGCAACTGAAGATATCGGTCTTGACCGGGCGGGAGTGGAGGTCGACGAGAATGGTTTCATCAAGGTCGATGCCGGCATGCGCACCAGCACCACGGGCATCTGGGCCGCCGGGGATGTTACCGGACCACCGCTGATCGCCCCGGCCGGAGCCCGCGAGGCGCTGGTCGCCGTCAACAACATTCTCGATCCGCGGGCGGACAGTCGCATCGACCACACCCACACGCCGATGGCGGTTTTCTGCGATCCGGAATTCGCCACCGTCGGTTTGACTGCTGCGCAGGCACGGGTCCGCGGTCTCGAGGTCGAGGAGGCCTATGTCGATCTTGACCAGGTTCCCAAGGCGCACGTGATGGGCGATCGCCGCGGCGGGGTGATCCTGGTTGCCGAACGGCCCTCAGGGCGGGTGCTCGGCTGCCAGATGCTGGCCCCGCGTGCTGCCGACATCATTCACGAAGCGACCCTGGCGGTGCGCTTTGGTCTCGATGTCAGCCAGCTGACCACCACCGTCCACGTCTATCCGAGCATCAGTGACGGTCTGCGCCTGGCCGCGCGCGCTCTTGCCCGCCGACTCGGCCTGCCGATTGTCTGAAGGCTGAAGGAGGGGTGGATCCGTCAAACGGGTGATTTTTTCAATGGAGCGTGGAAGAGGCGGTTGCGGTTGAGAGCGGGGAGTTTCGGTCGTTGCGCAGAGGTCGCGGTGGGCCGCAGTTCAATGATCCGCAATTGCGGCCTGACGGCCCGGATCGCCCTGGAAAGCGCCGCCGTGGTGGCTTCTTCCACGCCGGCAAGCAGGACCAGTTGCCACTCCTGTTGTTTGAGGCGAAGCATCAGTTCGGCGCTGGTTCGGCAGAGATAAAAGTCTCCGGTTGTCGGCAGCAGCGTCTGGAGAGCGCCGGGGCCCCAGACGAGGATTGCGGCAGAAGGAGCCATACGTTTACCGCTCCCCGGTGTCCACCGGAGCGGACACCGCTCGATCCAGAGAAAATTCGGGGGTCAGCAATCCCAGGGCGCAGGCCCTGGCCACCGCCTGCTGGCGGTTGGCGGCGCCGAGTTTGCGCAACACGTTGTTGAGATGGTAGATCACCGTTCGTTCACCGATATGCAGGATACTGGAAATTTCCCAGGAGGTTTTACCCTTCGCGGTCCACAGCAGGCAGTCCTTCTCTCTCCCGGTCAGAGGGACGGTCGCCGGCGGCTGTGCCTGTTCGTCGCTGCAACGCAACAGGCCGTCAACCAGGTAGCCGGCGACCAGGCAGGCCCTGGGCAGGGCCTGCTGCAGGCTTTTCTCCGGCTGCGGGTGGTCGCTGCCGTTGGCCAGGGTGAGAACTCCGAACAGCCCTGCCGGACCATGCACCGGAATCGTCAGTCCGGCAACCAGGCCATGGGTTCCGGCATCAGCAATGAAGTCCCTCCCCTCGTCTTCCAGTGATTGCGGCAGGTCGTCCCAGAAGAGCGGCAGGTGGGATTGCAGGGCATGCTTCAGGGTCGGATCCCTTTGAAAACGTTCCGGTCGGCAGAGCAGAGACCACCAGTCATCGGGGAGCCCGGAAAGGGCCGAGAGACCGGCTTCGGCCGGATTGGTGAGCTGGCCGCCGAGGACCAGGAAATGGTCAATCTTCAACTGCCGGCAGATGCTGCAGCAAAGGGTGTGCAGCCCCGCGAGATCAGGGGCCTGCCGGATATGACTGAGGCAACGGTGCCACCAGGAGTGCTTCATAGGGCTTCAGTCGGGTTAGGGTCCGGAAACAGCCGCGGGAAAGCCCCCCTCTCCGCCCTCTTGATGCACGGCAATTCCCATAGCAGAACTTCTAAACTAGCATGAAGAGCGGTCCCGTTCATCTCCTTTTTTGCAAACCTGTAAGGATTTAGGGGGGATGGAGGAGTGTTGAGTTCCGCGGACAGCTCCGTTATGATGCGGACGTCCACCGCATGAGGAACAACAGATGGGATATCGAAATCTTCAGGACTGCATCGCCGACCTGGAACGACGGGGCGAGCTGATCCGCATTGAACAGGAACTCGACCCGCGCCTGGAAATCGGCGCCGTACAGCGCCGCGTCTACCGGGCCGGCGGACCGGCGTTGCTCTTCACCCGGCCGCGGGGCAGCCGGTTTCCGATGCTCGGCAACCTGTTCGGCACCCTGGAGAGAACCCGCTGGCTGTTTCGTGACGCCCTGCGCGGTGTGGAAACCCTGGTCCGGGCCAAAATCGACCCGCGGGAACTGCTGAAGAGTCCGAGCGCCCTGCTGCGGGCGCCGCTGGCCGCTCGGTACCTGCTGCCGAGGCGGGTGCGGAAGGCGCCGATCCTGGCGCACCGGACCGGGCTGGAACAGCTGCCGCAGCTGGTTTCCTGGCCCCGGGACGGCGGCGCCTTCATCACCCTGCCGCAGGTCTACAGTGAAGATCCGGCCGCGCCCGGTTGGCGCCATTCGAACCTCGGCATGTACCGGGTGCAGATTTCCGGTAATGATTACGGTCCCGCTGAGGCGGGGATGCACTACCAGATCCATCGCGGCATCGCCATTCACCACCGCAGAGCCCTGGAAGCCGGGCAGCCGCTGCGGGTCAATGTCTTCGTCGGCGGTCCGCCGGCCTTGAGCGTGGCGGCGGTGATGCCGTTGCCGGAGGGGATGCCGGAAATCGCCTTTGCCGGGCTGCTCGGCGGCCGGCGGATTGACCTGACCAGTGCCGCCAACGGCTTGCCGATGCCGGCCGAGGCCGACTTCTGTCTCACCGGCTGGCTCGATCCGGCGGTGTTGAAAAAGGAGGGGCCGTTCGGCGACCATCTCGGCTACTACAGTCTCGGCCACGAGTTTCCGGTCTTCCGGGTCGAAACCGTCCATCACCGGCCCGATGCCATCTGGCCCTTCACCACCGTCGGTCGTCCTCCGCAGGAGGATACCAGTTTCGGCGCCTTCATTCATGAACTGACCGGCGAACTGATCCCCGAGGTTCTGCCGGGGGTTCACGCCGTCCACGCGGTCGATGCCGCCGGTGTTCATCCGCTGTTGCTGGCGGTCGGCAGCGAGCGCTACACTCCTTACGCCGAACCGGGTCGTCCCCAGGAACTGCTCACCCAGGCCAATGCCATTCTCGGCCAGGGACAGCTGTCGCTGGCCAAGTATCTGCTGATCGCCAACGCCGGCGACAATCCGCCCGAGTTGCAGCGGATCGACGATTTCCTGCGCTTCATGCTGGAACGGGTTGACTGGCGGCGTGACCTGCATTTCCAGACCCGCACCACCATCGACACCCTCGATTACTCGGGGCGCGGTCTCAATCGGGGCTCCAAGCTGGTGGTGGCGGCGGTCGGAAAACCCTTGCGCCGCCTTGCCGCAGTCCTGCCGGAAAACCTGCGCCTGCCGGACGGCTTCTCCGATCCGACCCTGCCGCTGCCCGGCGTGCTGGCGGTCCGGGCTCCGGCCTGGGGCGCCCCGCCCCACGGCAACGACCCGGTCCTCGACCAGTTCTGCCGCCGACAGGAAAAACTCGGCATGGATGAAGGCATCGCGCTGGTGGTGCTGGTCGATGATCCGCAGTTTGTCGCCCGTTCCCTCGACGACTGGCTGTGGACGGTCTTCACCCGCTCCGATCCGGCGGTCGATATCGACGGCCTCGGCGCGGACACGCTTCACAAGCACTGGGGCTGCACCGGCCCGCTGGTTATCGATGCCCGTCTCAAGGCGCACCACGCCCCGCCGTTGGAAGAGTTGCCCGAGGTGGAAAAGAAAGTTGACGAACTGGGCGGGCCGGGCGGCCCGCTGCACGGGATTATCTGACGCCCGCAACGGGGCCGGTAAAAAAGGAGAGGGGAGACCAGCTTCCGGATCAGTGCTGGAAACGTTCCGTCTGGCCGCGCAGCTTCTCGACCAGGGTCTCCAGGACCTCGATATTCTCCAGGATGACCTTGGCGCGGTCGGCATTCTTGCGCAGCCGCTCTTCAGAGGCGGTGAAATGTTCGAAGATCTCGCTGGAGATCTGCCGCTGAAAGCCGGTCGCGTCCTGAATCGCCTTGATCTGCCGTTCACGGTCGGCCAGTCCGCGATCGAAATCCCGGTTGGCCTGCACCTGTTCCTCCATGCCGTGGGCGATCTGGTCGGAGGCGGCTTTCATCTGCGTGACCCCTTCCTGGATGCGGGCGATGGCGGACTGCTGCTCCTGGATGGCGCGGGCAATTGCCTTGACTGAACGCAGACTGTGGCCGGCATCGTCCAGCAGGGTGCGGGCGCGCTCGGCCTGGGAGCCGGTCACCCGGGCGATTTCTTCCGAGGCATTGACCGCTTCGACCGAGCTGGTGAGAATCTTGCGTAGCGCCTCGCCGGCGGAGCGGGAGAGTTCCTTGCCCTTTTCGATCCGCTCACTGGTGGCGGCCACCGCCGAGGTGACCTCCTTGGTTTCCCCGCCGATCGCCTTGACGATGCGCTGGATATCCTGGGCGCTGCTGGTGGTGCGGTCGGCGAGGTCGCGAATTTCATCGGCCACGACCGAAAAGCCTTTGCCCTCCTCGCCGGCCTTGGCGGCGATGATCGCGGCGTTGAAGGCGAGCAGTTCGGTGTCGGATACCAGGTCCCGGATCACTTCGATGATCTTGGCCACCTCGCCGGTCTGCTGCGCGAGGCGCTCCATGGCGGCCATCGCCTTGCGGCTTTCGTCCTCGATCAGGTCCATTTCGTCAATCGAGCGCTGTACCACCAGCAGGCCGTTTTCGGCATCCTGCTTGACATTCTCGGCCTGTTCGGCGCCCTGCTGAACGCCGCTGCGAATCTGCTCCAGGGCAGCGCCGGTGGCATCCAGGTCCTGCGCCGTCCCTTCGACCGAACGGGCGATCTCTTCGGCCTGGCTGGAAACCTCAATGACGCTGGACGCCAGTTCGTCGACGCTCGACGAGGTTTCGAGAAACTTGGCGGTCGAATGGTCCATGGCCGCCGCCATCTCTTCAAGCGACGCGGAAAGTTCGCGCGACATGGAGGCTTCATCCTGTGAGCGGTTGGTCAGCTGCCGTACCTGTTCCTCGATCTCCTGCTGCTTGGCATCCATCTGCTCGACGTTCTGGCGGGTCTGGATGGCCGCCGCCAGGCCGTCCCGGGCCCGGTCGGAGAGATAACGGCTGCCGTCCGCCATGCCGTGATAGAGGGGGACGAACTCGTCGATGGTCCGCAGCAGCCCGCGTACCAGTTGATCGACCTGGTTGACCGAGGCCGCTACCGCCTGGTGCATCCCCTCAACCGTCTCCTGCTCGATATCGATGGTGCCGAGCAGCGGCTGCAGCAGGTCGAGTTGCTGGCGGAGCTGCTTTTTCAGGGTGATGCGGACAAAAAAGAACATCGCCGCGCCGACGGCGTAGCCCATGAACAGGCAACTGAGAATAAACGGCCAGCTGCGGGCGGCCGGGCCGAGCAGCGGCGAGACCGCGAAGGGGAACAGCAGGCCGGTGAGGATGCCGGTGGCATGGGTGAAATAGAAAACCTTGCGGATGTAGGAGATATTGCTGGCGGACGCGTCGGCCATGACGGGACTCCCTCCGATGATGGTCAATGATTGGCAGTCGCCGCAAACTGGGCAATTCATTTGTAAGTATCATGGCTTAGCTCCACAGGCAAGTAAAAGCGGGGTTTTGCCGGCCGCTTCGTTGTGCTAGCATGCCGACCATGAAAGAAGGCGTTTCACGACTTTTCGACAGCCATTGCCATCTCGACCGGCTGGCTCCCGAAACCACCGCCGGGGCGGCTCTCAGCGCCGCGCGCCGGGCCGGAGTCGGCGGTTGGCTGCTGCCGGGAGTCCGCCGCCGGCACTGGCCGGACCTGCTGGCGATCGCCGCTGCCGATGCCGATGTCCGGGCGGCACCGGGGCTGCATCCGATGATGGCCGCGCAGTGGGATGACTCCGCCGCGACGGAGTTGGCCGGGTTGCTGCAGCAACCGGAGTGCGCGGCGGTCGGGGAGATCGGCCTGGACGGGATGATCGACATCCCGCGCCGGCTGCAGGAGACGGCCTTTCACGAGCAGCTGCAGTTGGCGGTCGCCGCCGGCAAGCCGGTACTGATCCATTGCCGGCGGGCCTGGGGAGAGGTGCTTGCCATCCTCCGCCGGGAACGGGCCGAACGGGTTGGCGGCATTCTGCACGGCTTCGGCGGCAGTCCGCAGATCGCCCGCGAGGCTGTCGATCTCGGTTTCGTCATCGCCTTCGGCGGACCGTTGACGTATCCCAATGCCCGCAAAAGGGTCGAAGTGCTGCGCGGTCTGCCGGATGATGCCATTGTTCTTGAAAGCGATGCCCCGGATCTGCCGCCGCATCCCCATCGCGGCGAACCGAACCGGCCCGAGTGGCTGCCGCTGATCGCCGCGAAAGTTGCGGAGATCAGGGGCTGGGACAGTGAGGAAACGGCCAGAATTACGACGGAAAACACCCACCGGATCCTGCGCCGGCAATCGCAACCAGGAAATGAACCCTGGACATGACCGAGTCGCAGTGGTTTTTCCTCGACCCTTGAGCCTTTCGCCTTTAGCCGAATTGAGTATTATGAGTGAACATCGTTTTTCCCGCCTGCAACTGCTGCTCGGCGACGACGGCCTGCGGCGCCTGCGGGAGGCCTCGGTCGTCGTGTTCGGGGTCGGCGGGGTCGGCAGCTATGCCGCCGAGGCGCTGGTGCGCGGCGGGGTCGGCAAGCTGACCCTGGTCGATTTCGACGAGATCTGCCTGACCAATGTCAACCGCCAGATCCATGCCCTGAAAGGGACCATCGGCCGGTCCAAGGTCGAGGTGATGGCCGAGCGCTGCCGGGCGATCAACCCGGACTGCGAGGTGCGGCCGCTGCAGGCCTTCTACGAGGCCGAGCATGCCGAGGAATTGCTCGCCGGCGACTACGACTACGTGCTTGACTGCATCGACCACATTACCGCCAAGCTGCACCTGATCGAAAGTTGCATCGAGCGCAAGATCCCGATCATCGCTTCGATGGGGGCTGCCAACAAGCTCGACCCGACCCGGATCCGGGTCGCCGACCTGGCCGACACCACCACCTGCCGCCTGGCGAAAATCATCCGCCGGGAGTTGCGCAAAAGAGGTATTGAGCGCGGCGTCAAGGTGGTTTATTCAACCGAGGAGTTCCGCGAGCTGTCAGATCGGACCGCGGTCTGCGCCGAGAACTGCATCTGTCCCAACAAGGAGGATCAGCGCTGGCGCTGCACCGACCGACGGGTGATTCTCGGCAGCTCAAGTACCATCCCGCCGATCTTCGGCCTGACCATGGCCGGGGAAGTGATCCGGGAGCTGGCGGGGGAATAGTTTGCAGCAGTTTCTCTTCGCAAACTTTCAGTTTGATCTTCAATTTACGAGGATGAATAGGTACGGTAAATTTCGGGAAGATTGTTTTTTTTAAGCTGGAGATGTCATGGCTAGCAGCAAGCTGACAAGAATCGATCCGGTCGATATTCTGGCCCGGCTCGACTGGACCGAGAATGACGATCTCGAATTTAAGTCGGCCAGGGGCGGCCTGCCGCGCAGCCTGTGGGAAACCTACTGCGCCATGGCCAATACCCACGGCGGCGCGATTCTGCTCGGGGTGGAGGATGACGGCCGGGTCAGCGGAGTCGACCACCCGGAGAAACTGAAGAAGAATTTCTGGGATACCATCAACAACCGGGGCAAGGTCAGTCAGAACCTGCTCTGTGATACCGATCTGGCCGAAGTGCCACATCCGGACGGGCTGATACTCGCTATTCGCGTGCCGCAGGCAACCCGTTACCAGCGCCCGGTCTTTCTTGGCCAAAACCCGCTGACCGGAACCTACCGGCGCAATTTCGAGGGGGATTATCACTGTACGGAACAGGAAGTCGGCCGGATGCTCTCCGACCGTGCCGAGCAGCCGGCCGACAGCCGAATTCTCGAAGGCTTCACCCTGGACGACCTGGACCGGACGAGTCTGCAGCAGTATCGGCAGCGTTTTGCCTCACACAAACCGACCCACCCTTGGTTGAGTGAGGACGATGTCGGCTTGCTCGCCAAGTTGGGCGGCTGGCGCCGCGACCGGCTGAGCGGCATCGAAGGGGTGACGGTGGCCGGGCTGCTGATGTTCGGTCGTGATGAGGCGATCCGCGAAGCGGTGCCGCAATACCATGTCGATTACCGGGAAAAGCTGTCGACTGATCCTGAAATCCGTTGGACCGACCGTTTGACTGTTGACGGAACCTGGCCGGCGAATCTGTTTCAGTTCTATCTGCGGGTGATCCAGAGGCTGGC
Source organism: Geothermobacter hydrogeniphilus (assembly GCF_002093115.1). Classification (NCBI taxonomy): domain Bacteria; kingdom Pseudomonadati; phylum Thermodesulfobacteriota; class Desulfuromonadia; order Desulfuromonadales; family Geothermobacteraceae; genus Geothermobacter; species Geothermobacter hydrogeniphilus. The sequence goes on from NZ_NAAD01000016.1 coordinate 102,765, forward strand.
CCAGGATCTGAAGCTCCCCTTCCAGCTCGACAGCGATCTGTTTCGTCGCGGCGAGACCATTGTTCACGAAGCAATTCGCGAGGCCCTGGTCAATGCGCTGATCCATGCCGACTATCAGGGGCAGGGCGGTATCGTGGTCGAAAAGCACAAGGATCGTTTCGAGTTCTCCAATCCGGGAACGTTGCTGGTTTCCTTCGATCAGCTGATGCGCGGCAATGTCAGCGAGTGCCGCAACAAGTCGCTGCAGACCATGTTCATGATGATCGGCGGGGCGGAAAAAGCCGGCTCCGGGGTCGACAAGATCCTTCAGGGATGGAATTCACAGCATTGGCGCTCGCCCATGGTCAGGGAACAGGTCCAACCCGATCGGGTACTCTGGGTGTTGCCGATGGTCAGCCTGATCCCCGAGGATTCCCTGCAACGGTTGCAGACGTGTTTCGGAGCCAGGTTCGGCCGTTTCAGTAAGCTCGAGGTCCAGGCGCTGGTGACAGCCGATATCGAGGGAGCGGTCGATAATGCCCGAATGCGGCAGATCTCTGGGCGACATGCCAGTGACGTGACGCGAATTCTGCAGGGTCTGGTCTCGAAAGGAGCCTTGCAACAGGAAGGGCAGGGGCGCTGGACACGCTATCGTCTGCCGGATTCTACACTGCCTGGTGACCTTGACTCCGTACATAAGGACCTTGACTCCGTACATAAGGACCTTGACTCCGTACATAAGGACCTTGACTCCGTACATAAGGACCTTGACTCCGTACATAAGGACCTTGACTCCGTACATAAGGACCTTGACTCCGTACATAAGGTTGACCCGCTACTCCTGAAGATTGCCGAACCGGCCAGACGCAGTCAGCGACTGCCGCCGGAGCAAATGGAAAAGCTGATTGTTGAAATGTGTCGCGGACGCTGGCTGACCCGCCGGGAACTGGCCGGGTTGCTGCAACGTAACCCGGACAGCCTGCGCGCCAGGTATTTGACCCCCATGGTGGCCCATGGGGTGCTTCAGTTACGTTATCCCGATAAGCCCAATCGAGTTGATCAGGCTTATTCGGCTGGCTCGGGGGCTGATTGATGAAACTGAAACCTTGCAACCGTCAGAGAATTCGACGTCTCTTTTGTGATTCAGGCTTTGAGTTCGACAACGATAAAGCGAAGCAGCAATTCGAGAATGATGCCAGGTTGCGTGACGGCAGCAGCTATCTGAGCAAGATATTTGCGGCCTTGAGTTGAGTCCCCCTCATGCCTCTCGACTACACCACCCTGGAATTGCTCCGCCAGAGCCACCCGGCCTGGCGGTTGCTGTGCGCCCGTCACGCGCCGCTGGTGGCCGGTTTTCTGCACCGGGTGTTTATCGTGCCCAATGTCCGCAATCTGTCTCAGGCAGACCTGGTCGAGGCCCTGGAAGACGAGCTTTTCGTCCTGCGCGAGCAGCTGGGGGCTGAGGCCTTTCCCTGGGGCGGCAAATGGTTGAAACACAGGATTGGACGGACTGACGATGAAACGCCCCAGAAAAGGTTTGCTTGCCAAACAACAGGAAGAACTCCCATACTCAGATGAGCATTTCGCCTATATTGCCGGCTATACGGAGGGCGGTTTTCCCTACGGAATCACGTGGGAAGAAATGCGGGAGATCGAAGCGGCGGAAAAGAAATCCGCTGGTGTTCAATCGTCCAAGGAGTCGACGGAGGCCCCGCCGGATGATATCGACGATATTTTCTGATCAAGAAGGATGATCTGATGGACCCCTACCTCTGGCAACTCCCGCTCTTATTCGCCGTCGGCGTAATCGCCGGCATCCTCAACGTGCTGGCCGGCGGCGGTTCGCTGCTGACCCTGCCGCTGCTGATCTTCATGGGCCTGCCGGGGGCGATGGCCAACGGCACCAACCGCATCGCCATCTTCTGCCAGAACATCTTCGCCATCCGCGGTTTCCGCAAGCGCGGCATGCTGCCGCTGCAGCTGGCGTTGCTCTGCACCCCACCGGCGCTGCTCGGCAGCTGGTTCGGGGCGAATCTGGCGATCAGTCTCGATGACCAGCTGTTCAAGCGCATCCTGGCGCTGATCATGATCGGGGTGATGGTCTTCACCGCCCTCGACCCGATGAAACGCTTCCGCCGCGAGGATGTGGTCTTCGGTCCGTTGCGCAAGCTGATCCTGGTGATCAGTTTCTTCGGCGTCGGCGTCTACGGCGGTTTTGTTCAGGCCGGGGTCGGTTTCCTGGTCATCACCGCGCTGCTGGTCCACGGTCTCGACCTGGTGCGGATCAACGCCGTCAAGGTGTTTGTCATCTTCACTTACACCTTCATCGCCCTCGGGGTGTTCATCTACCACGACCAGGTCAACTGGGCGCTCGGCCTGGCGCTGGCGGCCGGCAACTCGGTCGGCGGCGTGATCGGGCCGAGGCTGGCGGTGGCCAGGGGGCATGACTGGATCAAGAAGGTGGTGACGGTCACGGTGCTGGTCTTCGCCCTGAAACTGCTGCTTTTCCCCTGACCCTGAGTGAATTCCTTGTTGGTGGACAGCCCAACGAAAAGAACGTTTGCGTCGAATCGGTTCTCGCGTTCTTTTCATCTCACATCTCACATCTCACATCTCACATCTCACATCTCACATCTCACATCTC
>NZ_NAAD01000017.1 GCF_002093115.1 Geothermobacter hydrogeniphilus
CTTTTCTGCTTCCTCTTTTGGGCCAGCAAAAGAGGAAGGCGGCGAGCGGGGCCGCAACCCCGCGGTGTACTGCGAGGGCGGTCGATACGCACGCATCTGCTGCGTTGCTCGCGCCTTGCATCTGCACACGTCTCGGCCGCCTTCAACGGTAGTGCTGGGACGGTCGATATCCGCACATCTGCCGCTTTGTTCACTCCCTCAGCCACTGCGGAGCCGTTGCATCTGGACCCTTCTTGCGGGATCGGTTATTCTGCCGCGTCATGAATGCTTCCGCAGATCATAAGCTGCCCTGGGCGCCGGGGACGGTGCCGCTGATGCTGGCCCCGATGCAGGGCTTGACCAACAGCGCCATGCGCCGGCTGGTCATCGACCGTGGACGGCCGGAGGTGGTGTTCACCGAATTTCTGCGGGTCAGCGGCGTCAGCCGGCGCCGCTTCGGGCGGCGCGACATGGCCGATATCGCGGCTGAACAGGATGGAGTGCCGCTGGTGGTGCAGCTGGTGGGACACGGGGTCGAGCCGTTGGTCGATGCCGCACTGATCGCCCGGGACAACGGCGCGCGGCACCTCAATCTCAACCTCGGTTGTCCCTACGGGCGGATGACCACTGCCGCCACCGGTGGCGCGTTGCTGCAGTATCCCGAACGGCTGGCGGAGCTGCTGCCGGCCCTGCGGCGGGCGATTGCGGGGGGATTTTCGGTGAAATTGCGGGCCGGTTATGAGGATCCGCGGCAGATCTTCTCCCTGTTGCCGCTGCTGGAGGATGCCGGTGTGGATTGGCTGGTGCTGCATCCCCGGACCGTGGTGCAGAAATATGCCGGTGAAGCGGACCATCGCCTGACCGCCGAGGTTGTCGCCCGAACCCGGCTGCCGGTGATTGCCAACGGCGATATCCGCAGTGCCGCGGAAGGTCGGTTGATGCTTGAAAGGACCGGAGCAGCAGGTTTGATGATCGGCCGGGCGGCGATGGCCGACCCGCTGATTTTCGCCCGTCTGCGCGGGGACGCTCCCGGGATACCCGACCTCGAGCAGCAGGCCCGTGACCTGCACGGCTACCTGCAGGGTCTGCTGCCCCTCTACCGGGAGCGTTTCTGCGGCGAGAAACAGGTTCTCGACAAGATGAAAAATGTTCTGTTGTTCATCGATCAGCCCGCCTTTGCCGATACCGTGCGCCGGCTGAAGAAGAGCCGCACCATTCCTGCTTTCGCCCGTCTGCTTGAAGAACTCTGATCCGGTCCGTTGCGGTCCTTGCGGCTCAGTGCAGCCGGTCATGGATGCCGGTCAGAATCTCCTTGCGCTCCTTGAGAAAATCCCGGTAATCACGGGTGTCGGTGTGGGCGATTTCATCAACCAGGCTGCTGAGACGTTTGGCAAGGGCCTGTCGCAGGGTTTCCTGTTCCATGTCATTCAGTTCGAGGCGGATCATGGACAACCTCCTTTTTCGAGTGGTCGAGGATGCGTTGCTTCCGCATCCTCTTTCTATTCTACCCGAAATAGCTCCCTTGTGTCGGATGTCAGAGATAGCTGCGGGCACCGACATAGGCTTTGCGCCAGTAGGCGTTGGAGAGGCTGGCGTAGCGGACGGTCTTGCCGGTACGCGGGGCGTGGATGAATTTGTCGCCGCCGGCGTAGATGCCGACATGGGTGACCCGTTTGCCGCCGTGGGTGGCGAAGAAGACCAGGTCTCCCTTGTGTAGCTGCCGCCTGCCGACCGCCCGGCCGGCGCGGTACTGCATGCGCGAATTGCGCGGCAGGTTGAGGCCGTTGAGACGGTAGCAGACCATGGTCAGACCGCTGCAGTCGAAGCCCCGTTTGCGATCCTCGCCGCCCCAGCGGTAGGGAACGCCGAGAAACCGGCGGGCGGTACGTACCAGCTCGTTGCGCAGATTCCCTTTGCCGCTGCGGCGTATCCTGGCCGCCGCGTAGTCCTCCGGAATAACGATGAAGAAGCGGCCGATCAGCCCCAGGCGGCGCAGCGTTTCAGCTTCTTTACGGGCGGCCCGGTAGCTCTTGTGGTTGCCGAAACGGACCTTGTAGAGCCCCGATTCGTGGCGGAAATAGTAGGCGTCGATCCCTTTTGCGTCGAGAGCCCGTTCCAGGCGTACCGCGTTGTCGAGGTTGGAAAAGGCGCCGACCTGGGTCGAAAAACCCATCCGTTCAAGGTGGTGTCGGGAGGGTTTGGCGGTTGCCGTCGGAGCAGGGCGGGGATCGGTGCCGGGCGTCATGGGTGCGGGTGTCGTCCGGGGCAGCAGGGCGGCGATCGGGTCGACCTGCCCGGCAGGCGGAGGGGCAGGCGCTGCCGTTCGCGGTTGCCCGGCGCAGCTGAGCAGGCCCGGCAGCAGAACCAGACTCATCAGCAGTAATCTGATGTGGGGATGAAGGTATGTCATGGCGGTAAATGGCCGCAGGTTAGCACATCCGGCCGGAAAAAAAGAATACCTGAATTCGTGAGTTCCTGTCGGATGGAGAGTGCAAGTGCTTGGCTTGAATGGGATTCACAATTAATTTGCAGCGCGCCTATAGGTTCGCTGGTCATTTTGGGGAAGCTCAGGCAGGTCAATGACTTGCGCTATCCACCGGCAAGGGGCTCACGGATGCAGGGAATAAACTTGACCTGGCGCAAGGAAATTCCGGCCGACAGCGGTTAGACTTGACCGCAACGAACTCAACAAAGGAGAAAAAACGATGAGTGAAGTAAACGACCTGCTGGCACAGACTCTTGATCTGAACGGACTGCTCGACTACCAGGATGGAGCCGTGGTCAGCCGCACCATCATCAAGAAAGACACCGGTACAGTGACCCTGTTCGCTTTCGACAAGGGCGAGGGGCTGAGTGAACATACCGCCCCCTTCGACGCCCTGGTGCAGATTACCGACGGCGAAGCGGCAATCACCATCGCCGGTGAAGAGCATCGTGTCAAAGCCGGCCAGTTCATCATCATGCCGGCCGACCAGCCGCACTCCCTCAAGGCGATCACCCGCTACAAGATGCTGCTGGTGATGATCAAGCAGTGATGCCCTGAATATCTCAAGGGGACAGTCCCCCACCTGAAGGGGGGACTGCCCCCGGCACCGGCTCTGAATTCCGTCCCGCCATTTAACCCTTGCCTTTTATCCGCAACCCTGTATGATGCGCGACGACTGATTTATGCACCGAGTCCGGCACCGCCGGTACCCACCCATCGCTCCCTGACCCACCTCTGCAGTCGATTCCCTTTGAATCTCTGGCAGCTTCATCCGGTTGGCGACGATGTTCATGTCCATACGCCAGTCCCGGAGTGGATGACCGCCTTTGCTGTCGGACAGCTGTCTGTCCGACCGGTCTCCGCACGTCTGTCAATGGTCCGCGCATTTTTGTTGTCGCGGACGAAGGGATTCATATGTCTTTTGATCAATTCAAGCTGGCCGCGCCGATTCTGCGCGCGGTCACCCAGTGCGGCTACACCGAACCGACCCCGGTTCAAGAAAAATCGATCCCCGAGATCCTCGCCGGTCGCGACCTGCTCGCTTCGGCTCAGACCGGAACCGGCAAGACCGCGGCCTTCATGCTGCCGGCCCTCGACCGCCTCTCGACGCTGAAAAAAGGACCCAAGGGCGCGCCGCGGGTGCTGGTGATGACGCCGACCCGGGAGCTGGCCGCCCAGGTCACCGAAGCGACCCGCAACTACGGCCGTTTCCTGCGCCTGCGCAGCACCGCGATCCTCGGCGGCACCGCTTACGGTCCGCAGTTCCGCGATCTCGGGCGGCCGATCGACCTGGTGGTCGGCACCCCGGGACGGCTGATCGATCACCTCGAGCGCGGCAGCCTCAATCTTTCCCGGCTTGAAGTGCTGATTCTCGACGAGGCCGACCGGATGCTCGACATGGGCTTCAAGGAGGATGTCGAGAAGGTGGTGGCCGCCGCCCCCGCTGAACGGCAGACTCTGCTCTTTACCGCGACTATGGACCGGACCATGGAAAACCTCGCCAACCGGTTGCTGAATGACCCGGTGCGGGTTGATATCGCCGGTCGGAAAATGACCCTTGACCAGATTTCCCAGTGCCTGCATGTCGCCGACAGCTATCATCACAAGAAACGCCTGCTGCAGCATTTCGCGGAGTCGGAAGAGGTTTCCCAGGCGATTATCTTCTCCGCCACCAAGCGCGATGCCGACAGTCTGGCGCAGGAACTGATCGACCAGGGACATCGCGCCGCCGCCCTGCATGGCGACATGACCCAGGGCGCGCGCAACCGGACCGTCAGGGGCCTGCGCCAAGGGAGGGTGCGGCTGCTGGTGGCGACCGATGTCGCCGCCCGCGGCATCGATATCCCCGGCATCAGCCACGTGATCAATTTCGACCTGCCGATGGCCGCCGAAGACTATGTCCATCGCATCGGCCGCACCGGGCGCGCCGGCGCCAGCGGCATCGCCATCTCCTTCGCCAGCAACGGTGTTGACGTGCAGCGCCTGGAGCGGATTGAGAAGCTGATAGGCGAGCGGCTGCCGCAGGAAGAAATCCCCGGGCTGGAACCCTCCCGGCCGTTGCGGCGCGGCCGCCCGGCGGGCAAGCGTGACGGACGTCCCGGCAACAAGCGCCATGGCGGCTTCAACCGCGGCAAGGGCAAGCCCGGCGGCAGCCAGCGCCGTCGCGAGCCGATCGTCGAGTATCGGAGCCGCAAGGCCCGGCCGGCCAAAAGCGCGCACTGACAGGCTGATGAAAAACGTCCATCTGCTGCGTTGTCCTCCCCCTGCGGCAACGATGTACCTTCCGGTACGCCTTATTCCGCAGGAGTGCGGACGCCTTGCATCTGGACATTTTTGCTCAGCCTGGGGAACGTAAAGAAATTCCGGGTCGGCAGCGACAGCTGTTGCCGGCCCGGAGTTTCTGGTTTTGCCCGGGGTTTGAGCAGGGCAGGCCTGTTCCCGGTTCAGATCTGGAAATCGATCATCGCGTCCTCCCGGTCGCGGCTTTCCCGAGTCATGATCGTCGGTTCGCAGATCCGCCGGTCCCACACTTCCCATCCATCGCCGACGCGGACATTGAAATAGTTGTGGTGGCAGGAGAGTACTTCGCCCTGGGTGTGGCTCTCCAGGTTGATGATCGCGCGCCGGTCGCCGTCGGCGGCCAGTTCACAGAGTTTGCGATAGTTTTTGCGATTCATACAACTTATCCTTTCTCCCCCCCGTCCAGTATCTCTTTTTATTATACTCCTGAATCAGCGAGTCCCTTGTCGGCGGACAGCGCAAATCATTGGCCTGCCTGATCTTCCCAAAAATCTCATTCAGACCAGGCGCTCACACTCTCCATCCAACATGAACCCACTGATATGAGGGACTCCGAACGGGTGAAAAAACTAAACTCTTCGGGAAGATAGCCGATATGTCAGTTTATTGTTCAAGTTCCAGTGGTGCTGCCGGACCGGCTCAGTGTTCTTGTCGTCATTTTCATGATGCGTGAACGCCAGTCGTGCCTGGTGACGCCGGTCGCTGTATACTGACAAGATTTGATTCTCCGGTCAGATTCCGGCAACAGGAGTTTTTCAGCTCAAGAATGATGTTTTCGCAAAAAGCATCAAGAATGTTTTCCTGAGAGAAAGGAGACCCTGCGTGACTCAGGCTCTGATAGCAAAAACGAAACTGGCTGACCTGGTCAGCTTTCTGGCCTTGTGCGGGAAGGTTGTCGGGCCGGTTCCCCTGGGCCATGGCCAGTTCAAGTTCGCCGAGGTCCGTTCGCTTGCCGAGATGGCGCTGGACTACATCCCGACCATCCTGCCGCCGAAGAAGTACTTCATGCCCCAGTATGAAACCCTGCTGCGCTACGATGGTGCCGACGGTCAGCAGATGCAGGCCGTGGTCGAGGTCGAGGAACTGGTGCTGTTCGGGGTGCATACCTGCGACCTGGCCGGTATCCAGTGTCTCAACGTGGTTTTTTCCGACCGGCCGCGCGATCTGCATTACATGATCCGCAAGAATCACATCACCCTGATCGGCCTGGAGTGCAGTGACTACTGCGACAGCTACGCCAGTTGTGCCATGCTGCGCAACCATCTGCCGAAAGGTGGTTACGACCTGTTTTTCAGCGAGTTGAGTGACGGCTACTTCGTTGATATCAAGACCCAGAAAGGGGAGCAGCTGGTCGAGGAATCGGGCCTGTTTGAACCGGTCAGCGATGCCGCGCGGGAGCAGCTTCAGGAACTGCGGCGGGCCAAGAAACAGATTTTCCGCAGCGAAGTGCCGATCCGCTACCAGGATATCCCACGGCTGTTCGACGAAACCTTCGACAGTGATGTCTGGACCAGGATCGGTGAAAAATGCCTCTCCTGCGGCAACTGTACCAATGTCTGCCCGACCTGCTACTGCTTCGACGTGATGGATGAACCCGATCTCGACCTGACCCGGGGGCGGCGGATCCGGGTCTGGGATTCCTGCCAGCACGAGACCTTTGCCAAGGTCGCCGGCGACGAGAGTTTCCGGGAGCAGCGTTCCGACCGCAAGCGGCACCGGTTCAACCGCAAGTTCCGTTACCCGATGAAACGCTACAAGCGGATGTTCTGTACCGGTTGCGGCCGCTGCAGCCGCAGCTGCATGGCGAAAATCGACCTGAAGGAGACTTTGGGCGCCTTGATGGAGGAACGGGGATAACATGGAAAGTATCGCCATCAATCAGTCCGGCTACCAGATCAAGCGGGGCCGAATCGAGGAAATCACCGAGCTGACTGAACTGGAAAAGTTGTTCAGAATCGTTCTGCCCGACGATGAAGCTCTTGACCATGATCCCGGGCAGTTTGTCCAGGTTTCACTGTTCGGAGTCGGCGAAGCGCCGATCTCGATCTGTTCGTCACCGACCCGGCGCGACTCTTTCGAACTCTGCGTGCGTAATGCCGGTCGTTTTACCGCGGCTCTGCATCAGCTTAAGGTCGGGGATGAAGTCGGTATCCGGGGACCCTTCGGAGTCGGTTTTCCGGTGGTCCCCCTGGAGGGGAACGATGTCCTGCTGATCGCCGGTGGTCTGGGCATCGCGCCGTTGCGCTCGCTGATCAATTTCATCATCGACAATCGGCGTGATTTCGGCAAGGTCGACATTCTGCTCGGCAGTCGTGACCCGGAAAGCATGTTGTTCTGCGACGAACTGGCCTATTGGCGCAAGCGGATCGATATCAATTTCTGCTGTTCGGTCGACCGGGCTGCTCCCGAATGGGAAGGGAATGTCGGCCTGATCACGGCGCTGATTCCGGGGGCCAGCCTGGATCCGTTGAAGACCATCGCGGTCGCCTGCGGTCCGCCGATCATGTACCGGTTCGTGGTTGACGAGCTGCTGAAAAAGGGAATACCGGAATCGCATATCTACCTGTCGCTTGAACGGCACATGAAATGCGGGCTCGGCAAGTGCGGTCACTGCCAGATTCACGATGTCTACTGCTGTCAGGACGGTCCGGTGTTCAACTACAGCTGGGTGAAGAAAATCAAAGGAGCGATATGATGGAGCGGCCCAAGGTTGCATTTTTCGATCTCTCCTGCTGCGAGGGATGCCAGCTGCAGGTGGCGAATCTGGGGGAAGAACTGCTCGACGTCCTCGGGTTGATCGATCTGGTGGAGTTTCGCGAGGTGATGTCCGAAACCTGGGAAGGCCGCTACGATGTCGCCATCGTCGAGGGGAGCGTGGTCAACGAGGAGTCGGAGCAGCGCCTGCGCGAGATCCGCCGGCGCAGCGACCTGCTGATCGCCTACGGCAGCTGCGCGACTATCGGCGGGGTCAACGGCATGAAGAACCGCAAGCCCCTGCCGGAGGTTCAGCAGGAGGTTTACGGTGAGCGTGCCGACTGGTTTCCGACGGATCGGACCCGACCGCTGCACCAGCTGGTCAAGGTCGACTATTTCATTCATGGCTGCCCGATTCATCCGCAGGAATTCATCAAGGTCCTCAAGTCGGCCCTGGCGGGACTGCCCTACCAGGTGCCCGACTACGCCGTTTGCGTCGAATGCAAATTCAACGAGAATGTCTGCTTGTATGACAAGGGGGTGACCTGTCTCGGTCCGGTGACCCGGGCCGGCTGCAATGCCTGGTGCGTCAACAACGGCAATGTCTGCTACGGCTGCCGGGGACTGGTCAGCAACCCGAACCGGGCCGGTGCTGAAGAGGTGCTGCGCGAACACGGGCTGGATGCCGGGCTGATTGCCAACAAGATGCTGATGTACAATGCCGCGATGGAGCCGTGTGATGAGTAGAAATGTTTCGGTCAATGTGGAATTTCTGACCCGGGTTGAGGGACACGGTCATATCGTCGTCGATGTGGCGAACGGTGTCCTGCAGAAAGCCGAACTGCAGATCGTCGAGGCGCCGCGGTTTTTCGAGGCCCTGCTGCAGGGGCGCTCGATCTTCGAGGCCCAGCACATCACCTCGCGGATCTGCGGCATCTGCGCCTGCGGACACAGCCTGGCCTCGATTCAGGCGGCCGAGAGCGCCATCGGCTTCAGCCCGAGCGCGCAGACCATTGCTCTGCGCAAGCTGCTGCTGCACATGGAGAATCTCGACAGCCATATCCTCCATATCTATATGCTGGCCGCTCCCGACCTGCTCGGGGTGCAGAGCTTCATGGGGCTGATGCCGGAGCATGCCGACGCGGTGCGGCGGGCGCTGCGGATGAAGAAAGCCTGCAACGATGTCTGCGATATCCTGGTCGGTCGCCATGTGCATCCGATCTCCTGCGTTGTCGGCGGGTTCACCAAACTTCCCGATGTTCGCCAACTCGAAGCGATGCACGCCCTGCTGTTGCAGATCCGCGAGGACCTGGTGCCGACGGTCGCGTTGCTCGGGGCCCTGAAGTTTCCCGAGTTTGAACGCGAAACCGAGTATGTCGCCCTGGTCAGTGACGAACCCGAGTATCCGCTGCTCAGCGGCGATGTCGGTTCCAGCGACGGGGTGCGCAAGGTCAAGGAAGACTACCGGGCGGTCACCAACGAATTCCTCGTTCCGCACTCCACCGCCAAACATGCCCGGCTCAGTCGTGGTTCCTACGCCGTCGGCGCGCTGGCGCGGTTCAATCTCAATGCCGCCAGGCTGCATCCCGCCGCCCGCCAGGCGGCCGCAGAGATCGGCCTGAGCGCCCCCTGTCACAATCCGTTTCTCAATACCGCCGCCCAGCTGGTCGAGTGCGTGCATTGCAGCGAGGAAGCCATCGGTATCATCGAGCAGTTTCTGGAGCAGGGGATCGATCAGGGCGAAGCGGTCATTGTCGGCGTCAACGAGAACCGGCAGATTCCGGTGCGTGCCGGGCACGGTGTCGGCGCGGTCGAGGTGCCGCGCGGGATTCTCTTCCACGACTATGAGGTCGATGCCGAGGGGATCATTCAGAAGGCCAACTGCGTGATTCCGACCGGGCAGAACCTGCAGAACATCGAGGATGACATGCACAAGCTGGTACCGGAGATCCTCGACCGGGATCCGGCCGAGATCACCCTGGCTCTGGAGATGCTGGTACGGGCCTACGACCCCTGCATCTCCTGTTCGACCCATTTTCTGCAGGTTGAGTTCGTTGGTCGCTGAACTTCTGACCGAGTTGTTCACCGACCGGCTGCCGGAGAGCCTGCTGGTCGGTCTCGGCAACCCCCTGCGCCGGGATGACGGGGTCGGGCCGTACCTGGCCGAAGAACTGGCAAAGCTTTCCGGCATTCGCAGCGAAAACGCCGGTGACCGGCCGGAACGGGCCATCGACTTCGCCGCCAGGCACCGCCCGCGGCAGCTGGTCTTTTTGGATGCCGCCGATTTCGGCGGCCGGCCCGGCGAGCTGCGGCGTATCGACCCCTCCGAGTTGAGCAGCCGCTCCCTGAGCAGCCATCGGCTGCCCCTGCCGGCACTGATCGCCTGGATTGAGGCCGAGTACCCGACCCGCTGCTTCTGCCTGGGTATTCAGGCTGTCGACATGCAACTGGGGGAGGGCCTGACTCCGGCGGTCGCCGCCACCACTGCCGAGCTGCTCGACTGGTTCGCGCGGCGTCTGGAGATGGAACGGACGCCTCCCGTCACTCCCCCTGCCTGAATGTTTTTCCTCCTGGCCTCTGCGGCTTTTTCTTTCGGCCTGGCCGCGGCGTGCGGACCTGCGCGCTTTTGACCCAGGTCAAGGTTCGCCTGCTGTAGTAACGTTAGTATCTTCTAAATTTTTTTGAAAAGGAGGTTTCCCACTGTCCTGCCGGCAGCGTCCGGCTTTTTCGGCAAAACACGCAGGGGCGGTTTCCGCCCCGGGAATGACCCACCAGAGATGGAGGAAAAAGAGGAATGAAACGAGGAATCTGCTTGTTAGTCATGTTGTTGCTGGCCCTGCCGCAGGTTGTTGCCGCCGTGGAACTCGGCGAGGTTGTGACCAAGGCCAAGAAGATCACCCTCGGGGCCGCGATAAGGACCCGTTACGAAAACCGTTACAATCATGATTTCGATGACGCCACGCCCAACAGCTCCGACTTCACCCTGCTGCGAACCCGGTTGAACATCGGCATGGACGTGACCGACGATGTCAAGGCCTTCGTCCAGATTCAGGATTCGCGCATCTTCGGTGCCAACCAGAACGAGGCCGACAACGGACAGAGTCTGGATCTGCGTCAGGGCTATGTCGATGTGCTCGAGTTCGCCGGGCTGCCCATGACCCTGCGGGTCGGCCGACAGACCCTGGTATACGGCGATCAGCGCCTGATCGGCGCCTTCGACTGGAACAACGTCGGGCGGGCTTTCGACGGCGCCAGGGCCATGATCCGGCTGACGGACAACCTGCAGCTCGACCTGTTCGCCACCAAGGTCGCCGAACTGGACAACGCGGTCGGCGAGCAGGAGTCGATCACCCCCTTCTCTCCGACCCTGGTTTCCGGCAATGCCACCGCCGGCGCCGACGAGGACCAGAACTTCTACGGTGCCTATGCCATGTGGACGCCCGGCAGGCAGGTGGCTGATTTCTACCTGCTCTACATGGAGGACAACTCCCCTACCGTAGTCCCGACCCGGGGTATCGGCGCCGGAACGCCGCTCACCACGGGAACCGAGAATATCGAGCTGTGGACCCTCGGCACCCGCCTGAAGGGGCCGCTGCCGGCCCTGGCCGGTCTCGATTACGGCTTTGAGGGCGCCTACCAGTTCGGTGACGGGGCCGATCTCGATATCAGCGCCTTCGCCCTGCACGGAGAACTCGGTTACGCTCTGCCGCTGTTCAAAAAATCCCGCCTGAGCATCGAGGCCAACTGGGCCAGTGGTGACGACGATCCCACCGACGGCGATTTCAACACCTTCAGCAACCTGTTTCCGACCAACCACCTGCACTACGGCTACATGGATCGGGTCGGCTGGAGCAACGCCCGCAACTACGCGCTCAAGTTGGACAGCCAGGTCACCGCCAAGCTGAAGACCAAACTGCACTTCTGGTATTTCGAACTGGCCGAAGAGGAGGACGCTCTCTACCATGCTGGCGGCGGGACCATTTTCGCTGCTGGCGCCGCCAACGGCGAGCGCGAGGTCGGCCAGGAGATCGATCTGGTCGCGACCTACAAGTACAATCAGGTGCTGACCTTCGAGGCGGCCTACGCGCACTTCTTCGTCGGTGACGCGGTCGAGAACGCCAAAGTTGAAGCGGCAGATGCCGATTTTGCCTACGTGCAGATGAACCTGAAGTTCTGAGCCCGGAACGGAACCATCTGTTTCGCGCGACGCGGCCACCGGCAACCCGGTGGCCGCGTTTCTGTCTGCCCGGCATGGGGCCGGCTGCCGGACGCGACACGCCCGGACCTTTCAGGAGACGGGCGTGTCCACAGGGGAATCGGACAGTTCTCCGTGGAGCAGCTGGCGGGCCCGGTCGAGATCTTCGCCGGCGCCGAGCAGCATCAGGGTGTCCCCCTCCTCCAGGCTGAATTCGGCAGTCGGATTGTAGAGAATCCGCTCCTTGCGCACCACGCCGACCACCATGGTCCCGGTGCGGGCGCGAAACTGCAGTTCCGCCAGGGTGCGCCCCATGCAGGGGGAATGTTCGGGGAGGGGGCGGAACTCGATCCGGCCGTCTTCAAGCACGCTGAGATAGCCGGCCAGGTCGGCCGGCGGGACGGCCGGTTCACGCAGGCCGCCGTAGTGTTCCTGGCGCAGGGAGGCGATCAGCTTGAGGGTCTTGCCTTCGGGGATGGCAAAGCTGCGCAGCAGACATGCCGCCATCTGCAGGCTGGCCTCGAATTCATCGGGAATCACTTCGTCGGCGCCGAATTCGTAGAGCCGGTCGAGGTCGAGGACGAAGCGGGTCCGCACCAGGATGTAGAGCCGGTCGTTGATTTCCCGGGCGGCCTGGATGGTGCCGGCCAGCGCGGACGGGTCATTGATCGCCAGCACCAGGGCCCGGGCCCGGCCGGTACCGACCCGTTCCAGCACCGTGCGTGACGTGGCGTCGCCGTAGACGATGAACTCTCCCCGTTCGCGGGCGCGGCGGACGATCTCACCGTTCATTTCGATGTGGATGTAGGGAATCTGCATGTCCCTGAGTACCCGGGCGACGTTGCGCCCCGCCAGACCGTAGCCGGCGATGACCACATGCCCCTGCAGGTTGGCGGTCTGTTCTTCCTCCGTGTCGCTCCAGGACTCCTTGCGGTTGCTCAGCATGCCCGCCAGTCGTTCAGCGATGACCCCGGCGCGCGAGAAGAGCAGCGGCGTGGTCATCATCGACAGGGTGATGACGAACAGGGTGATCTGGTAACTGTGTTCGGGGATCAGATACAGAGACCTGGCCTGTTTGAGCAGGATGAAGGAGAACTCCCCGACCTGAAACAGGATCAGTCCGGAGAGCAGCGAGATGCGCAACGGAAATCGTGCCCAGAGCGCGGCCAGGGTGGCGATGAGAGCCTTGAGCAGGCAGAGCAGCAGGAACAGGCCGAGGATCAGCGGACCGTCGTCGCTCAGGCTGCGGACATTGACCAGCATTCCCATGGAGATGAAGAAGATCGCCAGGAAGGTATCCCGAAAGGGGATGATGTCGGACAGCGCCTGGTGCGAGTAGTCCGACTCGGCCAGGGCCAGCCCGGCCAGAAAGGCCCCCAGGGCCAGGGACAGCCCGGCCAGGTGGGTGACCCAGGCCGTTCCCAGGACCAG
This sequence comes from Geothermobacter hydrogeniphilus, assembly GCF_002093115.1. Lineage (NCBI taxonomy): Bacteria > Pseudomonadati > Thermodesulfobacteriota > Desulfuromonadia > Desulfuromonadales > Geothermobacteraceae > Geothermobacter > Geothermobacter hydrogeniphilus. The sequence goes on from NZ_NAAD01000017.1 coordinate 13,086, forward strand.
GAAGAGGATGGTCAGCCGGAACAGCTCCGGTGCCCTGGTGCGCAGCACGCTGATCAGCAGCGGTTGCAGCAGGTAGCGGGAAAAAACGAACAGTCCGGCCAGCAGCCCGAGCGCCCCGGCGACGCCGAGCAGGGTGAACTCCCGGGCCTGGCCTCCCAACAGGGGAAGCGCGACCAGGAAGAAGATCACGCTCAGATCCTGGAACAGCAGTACGGCGAGGGCGATCCGGCCATGGGCGGAATCGAGTTCGCCTTTTTCCAGCAACAGCTTGAGGACGATGGCGGTCGAGGAGAGTGCCAGGGCCATTCCCAGCACCGCCGCGGTCCGCATCGGCAGCCCGGCCATGACGGCCAGTCCGCAGATCAGCAGGCCGGTCAGGATCACCTGGGTGGAGCCGCACTTCAGCAGCAGTCCTTTCAGGCGTAGAATCCGGCTGACCGAGAACTCCAGGCCGATGGTGAACAGCAGCATGATCACCCCGATATCGGCCATCATCTCGACATCGTTGATCCCCTTGATCAGGTGAAAGCCGTAAGGCCCCACCAGCAACCCGGTCATCAGGTAGCCGATGATCGGCGAAAGTTTGATCAGGCGGCAGAGAAAAGCGATCGCCAGGGCCAGGCCGAGCAGGATCAGGATATCTTGCAGGGAGATGGTGGTCATGACGTATCCCGGAACGAGGAGGAAATGGCAGATGCGGCGCGGTTATGTCACCATGCCACCATGCACAACGGTCATGGAGTGTTCAGGGCAACCTGAATCTGTGAGTTCCTGTTGGATGGAAAGTGCAAGTGCTTAGCCTGAATGGGATTTTCAAAAATCTAAAGCGCACCCATAGGTTCGCTGGTGATTTTTGGGAAGCTCAGGCAGGTCAATGACTTGTGCTGTCCGCCGACAAGGAATTCATTGATTCAGGGTAAGTATAGCGGATTTGGAGGGGGAAAAAAGACGGGCGGCCTTTTCGGCCGCCCGGTATGGTTCTGTCTCTGCTATTTTCCCCACTTCTCCCGGATGCGCCGGACCGCGGTTTCGACGTTGTTCCGCTCACCGAAGGCGCTGAGGCGGAAGTAGCCCTCTCCGGAAGGACCGAAACCGCTGCCCGGGGTGCCGACAACAGAGCATTCGTGCAGCAGTTTGTCGAAGAAATCCCAGCTGCTCATCCCTTGTGGTGACTTCAACCAGATGTAGGGGGCGTTGACCCCGCCGTAACACTGGATGCCGGCGGCGGTGAGCCCTTCGCGGATGATCCGGGCGTTCTCCATGTAATAGTCGATCACCCCCTTGACCTGGGCCCAGCCCTCTTCCGAGTAGACCGCGGCGGCGGCCTTCTGCACCGGGTAGGAGACGCCGTTGAACTTGGTACACTGGCGGCGGTTCCAGAGCTGGTTGAAGCTGGCGCGTTCGCCATCGGCGGTGGTGCCGGTCAATGCTTCGGGAACCACGGTCAGGCCGCAGCGCACCCCGGTGAAACCGGCGGTTTTGGAAAAGGAACGGAACTCGATGGCGCATTTTTCAGCGCCTTCGATCTGGTAGATCGAATGGGGAATGTGGTCTTCGGTGATAAAGGCCTCGTAGGCGGCGTCGAAGAGGATCACCGCATCGTTTTCCAGGGCGTAGTCGACCCAGCCCTTGAGCTGTTCCCGGGTTGCCACGGTGCCGGTCGGGTTGTTCGGGAAACAGAGGTAGATCAGATCGACCTTCTCGCTCGGGAACTGCGGAGTGAATCCATTCTCCTCGGTGCAGGGCATGTAGATGATGCCTTCGTAGTAGCCCTGCTCATTCATCTTTCCGCTGCGGCCGACCATGACGTTGGTGTCGTTGTAGACCGGATAGACCGGATCACCGATGGCGACCTTGTTGGAAAGATCAAAAATGTCGAGGATGTTGGCACTGTCGCACTTGGAGCCGTCGGAGATGAACACTTCGGACGGTTTCAGCTCAACGCCGAGCGGCTTGTAGGCCTTGTCAATAATGATCTGCGACAGCCAGTCGTAGCCCTGCTCGGGGCCGTAACCGTGAAAGGTTTCGCCCCGGGCCATCTCATCCACGCCCTCGTGAAAAGCCTTGACCACTGCCGGGACCAGCGGCCTGGTGACATCACCGATGCCGAGTCGGATAACGTCGACATCCGGGTTGGCGGAAGTGAATTCGGAAACCCGCCGGCTGATCTCGGGGAACAGGTAGCCGGCCTGGAGTTTCAAGTAGTTATCGTTGATTCGTGCCATGTTTCATCTCCGTGGGGGGAGCGGCTCTTTTCCGCCAACTCAGCGTCAGGTGACCGGCAATACGTGCTCGACGTAGCGCTGCTACGCCTGCGCCGATTGCCGATCCCCTTCCTTGATCTGACGAAAAATTTCTCGCTCCCTGGGGGGTGTTGTCCTGAATGTGTGAAAAGGTGACCGAACCAGCCGGTCACCCTCGCTTTGCCTCAATCCTTCAGCCCTTGGCCCTTAGCCGATTTTTACCCCTCATCCAGGCCCAAAACAGCCTGCATATCATACATCCCGGCCGGTTTGCCGCCCAGCCAGGAGGCGGCGCGGATGGCGCCGCGGGCGAACATGTCGCGGTTCATGGCGCGGTGGGTCAGTTCGATCCGTTCGCCCATACCGATGAAGTAGACGGTGTGCTCACCGACGATATCGCCGCCGCGGACCGTCTGCATGCCGATCTCTTCGGTGGTCCGTTCGCCGCACATCCCTTCGCGGTGGTAGTTGGCGACCTGATTGTAGTCGCGCCCGAGGGCCTCGGCGACGATCTCGCCCATGCGCACCGCGGTCCCGGAGGGGGAGTCTTTCTTTTTGTTGTGATGCAGCTCGACGATTTCGACATCGAAGCCGTCCCCCAGGGTGCGGGCGATCTCCTTGAGCAGCTTGAAGCAGACGTTGACGCCGACGCTCATGTTGGGGGCGAAGACGACCGGAATCTGTTCGGCAAAACCCTGCAGTTGTTCCCGTTCTTCGGGGGTAAAGCCGGTCGAACCGACCACCATCCCCTTGCCGAGTCGGGCGCAGACCGCGGCATTGGCCAGGGTCACCTGCGGGAAGGTGAAATCGATCAGCAGATCGGCTCCGGTCAGCGCCTCTTCCAGGGAATCGCTGATGGCGACGCCGAGTTCGCCGCAACCGGCGACATGGCCGGCGTCCTGGCCGAGTTTCGGGTGTCCGGCCATCTCGACGGCGCCGACGAGATGCAGTTGATCACTTTCGGTTGCCAGGGTGATGATCCGCCCGCCCATGCGGCCGGCGGCTCCGGTAACGGCTATTCTGGTCATGGCTAAACCTTTGTAGGGAAGTCAGGCCACCAAGACACCAAGAGCACCAAGAAGGGCAAAATCAACCAATGTTCAACGTGAGGCCTGAAAAAAACACAACGGGAAAAAGGCAACTGGACAAAATGTCTTGTCTACAGAGCAAAAACAAGTCAATTTCCCGTGGTTTCTTCCTGTCGTGGACCTTCTGTTAAAAGGTTTCTTGGTGTCCTTGGTGTCTTGGTGGCAGCTTGTGATCAGATCAACGCGTACTTCTTCAGCACCGTCTGCAGTTTCTCCAGGCTGCCCGGTTGCAGCGGTGAGAGGGGCAGACGCACGTCGGCGCGGCACTTGCCCATCAGGCTGGCCGAGGTCTTGACCGGTACCGGATTGGCCTCGATGAACATCAACTGGTGCAGTTCCAGCAGCTTGAGGTGCAGTTCGCGGGCCCTGGCATAGTTGCCTTCCTGGGCGGCGACCACCATCTGCTTGACCTGAGCGGGGGCGATGTTGGCGGTCACCGAGATGACGCCGACCGCGCCGCAGGCCATCAGCGGGAAGGTGAGAAAATCATCGCCGGAGATGACGTCGATTTTGTCACCGGCGTTGGCGATGATCTCGCTGGCCTGGGTGATGCTGCCGGAAGCTTCCTTGATGGCGACGATGTTGTCGATTTCGGCCAGGCGGCAGGTGGTCTCGGCGGCGATGTTGATGCCGGTGCGGCCGGGAACATTGTAGAGCACCTGCGGCAGGGCGACCTCGGCGGCAATCTTCCGGTAGTGCAGGAAGATTCCCTCCTGCGAGGGTTTGTTGTAGTAGGGGCAGACCAGCAGCAGGCCGTCGGCGCCGTTGGCCTTGGCGTTCTGCGACAGGTGAATCGCCTCGGCGGTGTTGTTGGCGCCGGTTCCGGCGACCACCGGGATGCGTCCCCTGACCTGGTCGATACAGGTTTTGATGACCCGGTCGTGCTCTTCGAAGCCGAGGGTGGCCGATTCGCCGGTCGTCCCGCAGGGGACGATGACATCGGTGCCGTTCTCGATCTGGAACTCGATCAGCTGGCGGTAACTCTCTTCATCAAATCGGCCGTCTTCCCCGAAAGGGGTGATGATGGCGACCATGGACCCGGAAAAATGCGACATGAAAGGACCTCCTCCTGTTGCGTGGAACAGCGGTATTTTTTTCTTTCCCCGATAAGATTCCCTTGGTAGCACAGACCGAAACTATTGTAAACCGTCGGCGGGGACGGTCACCAGGTTGGAGAGTTCGCTTTCCAGTTCGGTGTCGTCCCGCTTCCAGACCGCGCGGACGGCGTAACGGTAGCTGCTGCCGACGGTGATGGTGAAATCGTCGTAGCCGGTTTCCAGTTCGGGCGTGGCGTTGAGCGGCGACAGGGCCAGCGGGGCTGATCCGGTGGCCCGGTAGAGGTGATAGCCGAGCAGTGTCATGCCTTCAACGGGTTGGACCGGTTGCCATTTCAGGCGGATGAATCGTTCCAGGCTCGTTGCCGAGAGTTCTTTCGGCGCCGTCGGCGGCTGCAGGTAGGGGCGGCGGATCTTGGCCGGCACCCCCGGGTAACCGCCGTTGGTGACGGCACTGACGCGATACTGGTAACCGCGACCGGCCAGCAGGTCCTGACGGTCGATCAGGAAATATCGGCCGTCGACGACCTGGACGTCACCCGGGAAGTCGGGGTCGACATCCCGCAGCAGGGTCGAGGTGTCGCGGCATTCGAGGCAGTCATCGGCCGGATCGTAGCTCATGCGGTAGACGGCGAAATGATCGAGGTCGGTGATCGGCGTGCCGTCCTGGTTGGTTTTCGGCGCCTGCCAGGAAACGCGCATCGCCGCGCCGAGCTGACGGACCGAAAGATTCTCCACCGCCTTCGGCAGGGGCTTCAGCAGAGGCATGGGGGCCGCCTTGTGGCCGCAGGCTGACAACAGCAGTCCGCAGGTCAGGATGAGGACCGGGGTTCGGATACGCATCGCTCAGTTGCGGCCGCGCGCCTGGCGGGCACGAGCGATTTCCCGTTCCACCGCTTCGCGGGCGGTGCCGCCGGTCGCCTTGCGGGAATTGACCGAGGCTTCGAGGGTGACGAAATCGAAGATGTCGGCGCCGATGACGGGTGAGAACTGCTGGAACTCTTCGAGACTCAGTTCCGGGATGTCCTTGTTGTTCTCGATGCAGTAGCGTACCGTCTTGCCGACGATTTCGTGGGCTTCGCGGAAGGGGATGCCCTTGCGCACCACGTAGTCGGCGACGTCGGTGGCGGTCGAGAAGCCGCGGGCGGCGGCGATCCGCATGTTGTCGGCCCGGACCTGCAGCTGGGCGATCATGTCGGCAAAAATCTTCAGCGATCCCTTGACCGTGTCGAGGGTGTCGAAGAGCGGCTCCTTGTCTTCCTGCATGTCCTTGTTGTAGGCCAGCGGCAGGGATTTCATCAGCGTCAGCAGGCTGATCAGGTTGCCGTAGACGCGACCGGTCTTGCCGCGCACCAGTTCGGGCACGTCGGGGTTCTTCTTCTGCGGCATGATCGAGGAGCCGGTGCAGAAGGAATCGGAGAGTTCGATGAAGCTGAAGTCAGCGCTCGACCAGAGGATCAACTCCTCCGACAGGCGCGACAGGTGCATCATCAGGATGCTGGCGGCGCCGCAGAACTCCAGGCCGAAGTCGCGGTCGGAGACCGAATCGAGGCTGTTGCGGGTGACGCCGTCGAAACCGAGCTGTTCGGCGACCCATTCGCGGTCGATGGGGAAGGTGGTTCCGGCCAGCGCTCCGGCGCCGAGGGGCAGCACATTCATCCGCCGCCGCAGGTCACGCAGACGACCGGCGTCACGCAGGAACATCTCGTGGTAGGCGAGCAGGTGGTGGGCGAAGAGCACCGGCTGGGCGGTCTGCAGGTGGGTGTAGCCGGGCATGATGACGTCGATATTGGCCTCGGCCTGGTCGAGCAGCGCCCCCTGCAGGGCGTCGAGGTAGTCGGCCAGGCTGTCCAGTTCTTCACGCAGGTAGAGGCGGATGTCGAGGGCCACCTGGTCATTGCGTGAGCGGGCGGTGTGCAGCTTGCCGCCGACCGGACCGATCTGTTCGATCAGGCGTTTCTCGATGTTCATGTGGATGTCTTCAAGGGCCACCGAGAATTTGAACTTGCCGGCATTGATCTCCTCGAGGATTTCATTCAGACCGTAGACGATTCGTTCGGCGTCCTTGTCGCTGATGATCTTCTGTCTGGCCAGCATCCGGGCGTGGGCGATCGAGCCCTGGATGTCATAGCGGTAGAGCCGCTGGTCGAAACTGATCGAGGCGGTGAATTCTTCAACGAACTTGTCGGTCGGCTGGGTGAAGCGCCCGGCCCAGGGTTTTTCGCTCATGGTTGTTTCCTTGTGTAATGCCGGGGCATGGCCGGGAGTTGAAAAAGCCACGGTCCCCGGGCTGAGGACTACGCCGCAGATGGGCGTTTTTCATCATCCCGCTAAAGAATGTTTCCGCCGCTGCCGGCGACCCGTCCCACCAGCTCTTCGCTGCTCATCCGTGTCCATCCTCCGTCCCGGGTCGGGCGGAAGATGGAATGGATCTTCAGCGGCACCCGGGTGGTGCGGGGGTCGAGCTCGTGAAAGACCGGCAGGTTGAAAAAATACAGCCGCGGGGCGCTGCCGAATCGCAGTCGACAGACCGGCAGGCCGTCGAAATCGTCGGTGGCGAATTCACCCAGCTGAACCTGTTCAAGTTTGTGGCTCTCGTGAATGATGACACTCGAATGTCCGAAGCCGTCTTCTCCGCTCGGGATTCCCTCGCAGCGGGTTCCCGCCGCGCTGTTGCAGAACAGGGTGATGGCGTCCCGCACCCCCGGGGTGTATTCGAGATATTCGCCGTAGAAGCCGTTGACGACATCCCGGAACGCCTGGTGTTCCGGCTTCGGATTGCATTCGATCACCGCCAGCAGATCCAGCCGCTGTCGGGTTTCGAAAAAAAGCTTGTTGGCCCGTTCAATGATGACACTGATATTCGACTGGTAGAGGTCGCGGTAGACATAGTCGAGGCAGATCAGGGCCATGAAGTTGAAGCAGGTCGGGTGACAGCGGAACAGCGGGAAAACCTTGCCCCGGTATAGATCGTGCCGGGCGTCAAAATGTTCCTCGCCGCCGAACGGATGACTCTTGGCCTCGAAAAAGACCCGCAGTCGGCCGTCCTGTTCCTTGCAGGCGATCAGGCAGCTGTTGACCGGCACCTGTTCCACCTCGCCGGCATCGAGATCGCGATCGACGGCGGCGAGGATTTCCCTGTTGTCCGCGCGGTAGCGGCACAGCAGGTCGCGAAAGCGGGCCAGGCTGATGTGTTCGAGGCCGATGATGGTGATGGTGTTTGGTCGAAACCGGCGTTCGATCAGCTCCAGGGCCGCAAAAATCTGCTCGGCCGGCAGGATCAGTTCCGGCAGCAGCAGAAAATGGAGTTTTTTCAGGTTCCCCCGGCCTTCGGCAACCAGTTCCAGGATGGTGCGGACCTGCCGCCACTGGTGCTCCGGTTCGCGGATGCGGAAGGCGAAATCGGTCCGTTCGAGCAGGTTCGGCACCTGGCAGCAGAGGGCGTGCAGGTGATGTCCGCGGGGGAACGCAACCTGGATATCCTTCTCGACGATACGGACCATAAAGTTTTCCGGAATGTTTTCAGGAACGCGGCATCTGCAGCTGATCGGGAACCTCCCCGGCCACGTCGATGGCCGCGGAAAGCTTGCCCCACGGCAGGTGGGGGAAAACCTGGCCGAGAATATAGCGGCAACCCGGCGGCAGGGCCATGGTCGGCAGTTCCTCCTCCGTAACCCAGCGTGCCTCGGTGCACTCGCTGCCGTTCGGCTTCAGTTCCCCGCCGGTCAGTCGACAGCGGTAGTAGAGGATGACATAATGATCTCCATTGCTGCCGATGTCGATATGTTCATAGACATCGATCAGTTCCTCAACGCTGACTTCAAGTCCGACCTCTTCCACAACTTCACGATGCAGGGCGGAGAGGATCGCCTCGCCATGGTCGATCTTGCCGCCCGGCATCACCCACTGGCTGCAGAAGGGCTCGATACACCGTCGGGTCAACAGGGTTCGTCCCTGTTCGTCGATGATGCAGGCGACAACCGAGGTCTTGATCTGTTGTTTGCGAAAATCCATGGGTGCATTAACCCCGGCGAAAGGCCAAGGGCAAAAGGCCAAAGGTTGACCGGGCCCGATTCCCTTAGCCTTTCGCCCTTCGCCGCTTCTCGATTTTCAACCGGCCTTGCCTTTATTCATCATACTACGGATTCTCAGCCGCAGGGCGTTGAGTTTGATGAAGCCTTCGGCATCGGCCTGGTTGTAGACCTCGTCGGCCTCGAAGGTGGCGAACTCCGGGTTGAAGAGGGAGTGGGTGTCCGACTTGCGGCCGACCACCCGGCAGTGCCCCTTGTAGAGTTTGACCCGGGCGACGCCGTTGACGGTCTGCTGGGTCTCGTCGATCAGGGTCTGCAGTGCCTCGCGCTCAGGCGAGAACCAGTAGCCGTTGTAGACCATGGCCGCGTAGCGGGGAATCAGCGAGTCGCGCAGGTTCATCACCTCGCGGTCCATGGTGATCTGCTCGACACCGCGGTGCGCTTCCTCGAGGATAGTGCCGCCGGGAGTCTCGTAGACGCCGCGGCTCTTCATGCCGACGTAGCGGTTTTCCAGCAGGTCGAGGCGGCCGATGCCGTGCTCGTAGCCGTAGGCATTCAGCTTTTCGAGCAGGGCCGCCGGCGAGAGCCGTTCGCCGTTGACGGCGACGGCGTCGCCTTTTTCGAATTCGATCTCCAGGTATTCCGGCTGGTCCGGGGCATCTTCGGGCCGCCGGGTGAGCAGGTACATCTCCTCGGGAGCCTCGGCCCAGGGGTCTTCCAGCACGTCTCCCTCGAAGGAGATGTGCAGCAGATTGCGGTCGCTGCTCCAGGGGAATTTCTTGCTGGTCGGAATCGGGATGCCGTGTTTTTTGGCATAGGCCTCAAGCGCCGAGCGGCTGTTCAGATCCCACTCCCGCCAGGGGGCGATGACCTTGACCGAGGGGTCGAAATGGTAGTAGCCGAGTTCGAACCGCACCTGGTCGTTGCCCTTGCCGGTGGCGCCGTGGGAAACGGCGTCGGCACCCTCTTTGGCGGCGATTTCCATCTGCGCCTTGGCGATCAGCGGCCGGGCGATGGAGGTGCCGAGAAAGTAGCGGCCCTCGTAGATGGCGTTGGCGCGGAACATCGGGAAGACGAAGTCGCGCACGAACTCTTCACGCAGGTCGAGGATGTGGCAGGCTACAGCGCCGGTATCTTTGGCCTTCTGCGGGATATGGTCGAGTTCTTCGCCCTGACCGAGGTCAGCCGAGAAGGCGACCACCTCGCAGCCGTACTCCTCGATCAGCCACTTGAGGATAATCGAGGTATCCAGCCCGCCGGAATAGGCGAGCACCGCTTTTTTAACTGAACCGTATTTACTCATCGCATGACTCCTGACTGGTTTCTCATGATGTTTTCGCTTCACAACACAGGCACCGACAGGCGCCTGCAGCTTTTTTCATCTCACATCTCACATCCGGCAGCTCACAGCTTGACAACCTTGGTATCGGCAATTTTGTCGTGCAGTCCCCGATGCTGCTCGTCGAACAGCACCATCAGGTAGCCGCAGCCGAAGAGCATGGTCGAAATGAACTTGCCCACCAGTTCGCGGAAGATAGCGGCGCCGAAGCCGATCTCTCCGCCGCTGCTGCGGACCACCTTGATGCGGGTGACCATCTTGCCCGGCGTCTGGCCGCAGTAGCCGATGAAGAAGACGCTGAACAGCCAGCTGACGGCAATGATGGTGAACAGGGCCAGCCCGCTCATCATGCCGAGAACACGTTCGTTGCTGCCGCCGAAAAAGGCGATGATCAGGTAGAGCCCGATCGCGATGATGAGGGTCAGCAGCCCGTAGGCCAATCCGTCGATCAACTGCGCCACCAGACGCAGGCCGAAACCGGCGGTCCGCGGCAACGTCCGGGTCACGGGCAGAGACGGCCTGACGCGCGGTTCGACCTCGGGCCGGGGTTCGGCCGGTTCCTTCGGCGGCCAGGGAAACCGCTTGCCGCATTCGGGGCAGAGTACCCGGACGACGTTGGCCGGAACCGTCAGCGGATCGATGTCGCGCGAATAGCGGCAATGAGGGCAGGTGATGGTCATATAAGTTGGCTAAAGTTGAAAATTAAGTTCGGCTAAGGGCTAAGGGCTAAGGGCTAAGGGCTAAGGGCTAAGGGCTAAGGGCTAAGGGCTAAGGGCTAAGGGCTAAGGGCTAAGGGTTGTCTTTTCTCCTTTAGCCTTTGGCCATTAGCCGCTTTTGCCCTTACCCGCTTTTGCCTTTTATCCCATCAGGGTTGCCATAATCGCCTTCTGGGCGTGGAGACGGTTTTCTGCTTCGTCGAAGACCACCGATTGCGGTGACTCGATCACCTCGTCGCTGATCTCTTCGCCGCGATGGGCCGGCAGGCAGTGCAGCACAATCGCGTCCTTCGCCGCCGCGTCGAGGACCCGTCGGTCGAGCTGGAATCCGGCAAAGGCGCGGCGGCGCTTTTCCGCCTCCTCTTCCTGCCCCATGCTGGCCCAGACGTCGGTCGACAGGACATCGGCGCCATCCGCCGCTTCCAGCGGATCGCTGGTAAAGCTGAGGTCGGCGCCGAGCTGTTCGGCGCGGGCGACCACGTCGCTGTCGGGGCGGTAGCCTTCCGGGGTGGCGATCCGCAGCCTGAAGCCGAGGACCGCGGCGGCGTTGATCCAGCTGTTGGCCATATTGTTGCCGTCGCCGATCCAGGCGAAGGTCAATCCCCGGTAGCCGCCCTTGTGTTCGATGACGGTGAAAATATCGGCCATCAGCTGGCAGGGGTGGTAGAGATCGGTCAGGCCGTTGATGACCGGGGCGTCCGACCATTTCGCCAGCTCTTCGACCGCCTGCTGAGAGTAGGTGCGGATCATGATGCCGTCGCAGTAGCGGGCCATCACCCGGCCGGTATCCCTGACCGGTTCGCCGCGTCCCATCTGGGTGGTTCCCGAATGCAGGAACAGGGCGTGACCACCGAGCTGGTGCATGCCGACCTCGAAAGAGACCCGGGTACGGGTCGAATTCTTTTCAAAGATCATCGCCAGGGTTTTGCCTTCCAGCAGCCGGTGCGGTTCACCGCGTTTCTGCCGGGCCTTGAGATCGCCGGTGAGGGCGAACAGCTGGTCGAGGTCCGCCTTGCTCCAGTCGCTGAGGCAGAGAAAGTCTTTCTTCATCGGGTTGCTCCTGGCATCTCTCGGAAAATATCTTCAAGAATGTCGATCGCCTGATCGACTTCACTGCGGCTGACGATCAGCGGAGGCACCAGGCGCAGCACCTTGCCGACCGTGCAGTTGATCAGCAGGCCCTTCTGCATCGCCCGGACGACGATGTCGGCGCCCTCGATATCGAGTTCGACGCCCAGCATAAGGCCGCGGCCGCGAACCTCGCGGATAAAGGAGAAGTCCTTTTTCAGCTGTTCCAGGCGGAACCGAAGGTAGGCGCCGACGGCGATACAGTTGTCCAGCACATGCCCTTCGAGCAGCACCTTCATGGTGGCGATGCCGGCGGCGGCGACCAGCGGGTTGCCGCCGAAGGTTGAACCGTGGGTGCCGGGGCCGAAACTGGTGGCGACCTCCTCCGTGGACAGCATCGTGCCGATCGGCGAACCGCCGCCGAGGGCCTTGGCGAGGGTCATGATGTCCGGTTCGACGGCGTCGTGCTGGTATGCGAAGAGGTGACCGGTACGGCCGCAGCCGACCTGGACCTCGTCGAAAATCAGCAGCAGCTGGTGCCTGTCGCAGAGCTGCCGTACCTGCTTCAGGTAACCGGCGGGGGGCAGGTTGACGCCCCCTTCGCCCTGAACCGGTTCAAGTAACACGGCGCAGGTTTCGGGGGTGATCGCCGCTTCGAGGGCGTCGATCTCGCCGAAGGGGACGTAGCTGAAGCCGGGGACCGTCGGAGCGAAACCGGTCCGAACCTTGTCCTGCCCGGTGGCGCTGATGGCACCGATGGTCCGGCCATGAAAGGATTCGAGGGCGGTGATGATGCCGGAACGGTCGGGGCCGCGCTTGTCCAGACTGTATTTGCGCGCCAGCTTGATCGCCGCCTCGTTGGCCTCGGCCCCCGAATTGCAGAAAAAAGCCCGGTCGGCGAAACTGTTGGCGGTCAGCAGTTCGGCCAGTTCGATCTGCTGGGGGATGTGGTAGAAGTTGGAGCAGTGCAGCAGGGTCGACGCCTGCTGCTGCAGGGCCGTGACCACCTGCGGGTGACAGTGACCGAGATTGTTGACCGCGACCCCGGCCAGAAAGTCGAGATATTCCCTGCCGTCGACATCCCACAGCCGGCAGCCGGCGCCGCGTACCGGGACCAGTGGGTAGCGGCCGTAGGTGCGGGTGATGACGTGCTCTCCCCGTGATATCCAGTTGGCTGATGTGGTCATATGGTTCCCTTCGGGAACAGGCGCGGGGTGCGGGGCGAGGGGCGCGAGGTCGAATGGGCCGCCAGGGGCGGCCAACAGAACCTCTTGCCCCGAGCCTCGTGCCTTACGCCCGGGGGTTTTCAAAATCGGCAATCGCGGTGCCGATTCCCTTGTCGGTGAAAATTTCCAGCAGACAGGCGTGTTCCATCCGCCCGTCGATGATATGGGTCTTGCCGACCCCGGCCCTGACCGCCTCGACGCAGCAGTTGGCCTTCGGGATCATGCCGCCGGTCAGGGTGCCGTCGGCGATCAGTTCCGCCACCCGGCAGTGGTCGATGGTCGAGATCAGCTTGCCGTCCTTGCCGCGGATTCCATCGACATCGGTCAGCAGGATCAGTTTTTCCGCCCGCAGCGCCCCGGCGATACGCCCGGCGACCAGGTCGGCGTTGATATTGTAGGAACGGCCGTCGGCACCGATGCCGACCGGGGCGATGACCGGAATGAAGTTGTTCTGTTCCAGCGCCTCGATGATCTCGGGATTGATCTGTTCGACTTCGCCGACCATGCCGATATCGATGATTTCCGGGGTCAGGGTGTCTGGATTGATCTGTTTCATTTCCAGCTTGCGGGCGGTGATCAGTCCGCCGTCCTTGCCGGTCAGACCGACCGCCCGACCGCCGTGGCGGTTGAGGTTGGCGACGATCTCCTTGTTGACCTTGCCGCCAAGGACCATCTCGACCACTCCCATGGTCGCCGCGTCGGTGACCCGCATCCCCTGCACAAAGCGGGTTTCGATTCCCATCGCTTCGAGGACCTGGCCGATCTGCGGACCGCCACCATGTACCACCACCGGGTTGAGACCGATGTATCTCATCAGAATGATGTCGCGGGCGAAGCTTTCCTTGAGCCGTTCCTCGACCATGGCGTTGCCGCCGTACTTGATGACGATGGTCTTGCCGTAGAAGCGTTTGATCCACGGCAGCGCCTCGGTCAGGACATTGGCCTTCTCAATCAGTTTCTGCATAGTCGCTTTGCTCCAGGCTGCGGGCACAGGGCGCCAGGCGCAGGGGGTGGTTTTCCCCGACGCCCGGTGCCTCGGGCCTGTGACCCGGCGGGGCCGGGTTACAGTATATACCTCGACAGATCCTCGTCCTCGACGATGTCGGCCAACCTGTCACGCACGTAGTCGGCGTCAATGGTCAGGCGTTTCTCGGCCATCTCCGGAGCGTCGAAGGAGATCTCTTCGAGCAGCCGTTCCATGATCGTGTGCAGCCGTCGGGCGCCGATATTCTCGGTGCGCTCGTTGACCAGTGCCGCGGTGCGGGCGATCTCGTGAATCGCTTCATCCTCGAAGGTCAGCTCCAGCCCCTCGGCTTCCAGCAGGGCAATGTACTGGCGCATCAGGGCGTTGCGCGGTTCTGTGAGGATGCGGACGAATTCCGCCTCCCCGAGACTCTCCAGCTCGACCCGGACCGGGAACCGCCCCTGCAGCTCCGGGATCAGGTCGGACGGCTTGCTGACATGGAAGGCGCCGGCGGCCAGGAAGAGAATATGGTCAGTCCGGATCGGCCCGTGCTTGGTGTTGACGGTGCTGCCCTCCACGATCGGCAGGATATCCCGCTGGACTCCCTCGCGCGAGACCTCCGGCCCCTGCATCCCCTCGCGGGCGGCGATCTTGTCGATCTCGTCGATGAAGATGATGCCGCTCTGCTCGGCGCGGGTGCGGGCGAGCTGCTTGACCTGGTCCATGTCGACCAGCTTTTCGGCCTCGGTCTGCACCAGGATTTCGCGGGCTTCGCTGACCTTGATGCGCTGGCGCCGGGTCTTCTTCGGGAACAGGTTGCCGAACATCTCCTTGATGTTGAAACCCATCTCCTCGGTGCCCTGCGGGGTGAAGACTTCCATGGTCGGTATGTTGCTCTCCTGGGTTTCCAGTTCCACGAAGCGGTCGTCAAGCTTGCCGTCGCGCAGCAGCTTGCGCAGTTTTTCCCGGGTTGAGCCCGGTTGGGCGGCGGCGGTTTCGTCGAAACGATGCGCCTCACCGGGCAGCAGCAGGTCCAGCAACCGTTCTTCGGCGACATCCTCCGCCTTGACCCGGACCTTTTCGGCCTCCTCCTCCTTGACCATGACGACGGCCAGTTCCAGCAGATCACGGACCATGCTTTCGACATCGCGGCCGACATAGCCGACCTCGGTGAATTTGCTCGCCTCGACCTTGACGAAGGGGGCCTGGGCCAGCTTGGCCAGCCGGCGGGCGATCTCGGTCTTGCCGACCCCGGTGGGGCCGATCATGATGATATTCTTCGGCGCGATTTCCTCCCGCAGTTCCGGAGCGACCTGCTGCCGGCGCCAGCGGTTGCGCAGGGCGATGGCAACCGAGCGCTTGGCCTTCTGCTGGCCGATGATGTAGCGATCCAGTTCCGAGACGATCTCGCGCGGGGTGAAATTGGTCACGGCAGCGCCTCCACGGTGATTTGCTCATTGGTGTAGATGCAGATGCCGGCGGCGATCCGCAGTGACTGTTCGACAATGGCGCGGGCGTCGAGATCGGAATGGGCGGTCAGGGCGCGGGCGGCGGCCAGGGCGAAGCTGCCGCCGGAACCGACGGCGGCAATGCCGTCATCCGGCTCGATGACATCACCGGCGCCGGAGAGAACCAGGGTGGTTTCGCTGTCAGCGACAATCAGCAGTGCTTCGAGACGGCGCAGCACCCGGTCGGTGCGCCAGTCCTTGGCCATCTCCACCGCGGCGCGGGTCAGGTTGCCGCGGAATTCCTTCAGTTTCGCGTCGAATTTTTCAAACAGGGTGAAGGCGTCGGCGGTGCTGCCGGCGAATCCGGCCAGGACCTGGTTGTCATGCAGTCGGCGGATTTTGCGCGCGGTATGCTTCATGACGGTGTTGCCGAGAGTGACCTGGCCGTCGCCGGCCAGGGCGACATCTTTGCCTTTGCGCACGCAGATGATAGTGGTGCCGCGGAACATGGGTTTCTCCTCAACGGGAACCGGAGTCCCCGAGTCGCTGCAGGTCAATTTGCGAAAAACGCAAATATATCATAGCGTGACGGGGAGAAAAAGAACGAAAGCAGCCTCAACGGTCTTCTTTTTCGGGCGCGAGCGGCAGGCTCAGGGAGAATGTGGCGCCACGGCCGGGGCGGCTTCGCACCTCGAGTCGCCCACCGTGCGCGCGGAGAAACTCCCGCGCGTAATAAAGCCCGAGACCGAAGCCGCGGATCTGCCCGGTGTTGTCAGGATCGATCTGGTAGAATTTTTCGAAGATTTTCTGCTGCTGATCCGGGGCGATGCCCGGCCCGTTGTCGGTCACGCTGAGTTCGATGTATTTCGCTCCGGCCGTTGCCGTCAAAGTGACCCTGCCGCCGTCGGGGGTGAATTTCAGGGCATTGTCGAGCAGCGCCCGCAGGCAGAAACTGATCTGCTCCCGGTCGACTCTGACCGCGGGCAGATCGCCCGGCAGATCGCAGACCATCTCCAGTCCGTGCCGGGTGGACTGCTCCCGCAGGTCGACCAGGATGGCGGGGACGAGATCGGCAAGATCGATCGGGGTGCGGTGGGGCGGGCGGGGGGTGAGAACCTTGTCGCTGTACTGCAGCAGATCCTGGATGAGGCTGGCCAGGTAGCTCGACTCTTCCTGGATCAGTGCGAGGTTGCGGTGGAACGCGGCATCCGGGTGGTTTTCGAATTCCCGCGCCAGGTTCTGAATGAACAGCGAGATAACCGTAACCGGGGTCTTCAGCTTGTGCGAAATCAGGCCGAGAAAGTCGCTCTTGAGCTGATCCATCTTCTGCAGTTCGATCAGCTCCTCGCGCAGGCTTATTTTCTCCAGCGCCTTGCCGATGGTGGTGCGCAACTGCAGCAGGTTGATCGGTTTACTGATAAAATCATCGGCGTTCAGCTTCAGTGACCGGAGAATGACCTCCTTGTCACCGTAGCCGGTCATCATCACCACCGCCCGGTTGGGATTCTGCTGCTTGATCTCCCGCAGCAGGTCAAGGCCGTTCATGCCCGGCATCATGACATCGGTCAGGACCAGGTCGACCGGTTCTCTGCCCAGTGTTTCCAGGGCTTCCCGGCCATCCGCGGCCTGCAGGGTGCGGTAGTTGTCCAGGACCCTGGCGCAGAGATCGCGGAGCACTTCTTCGTCGTCGACGATGAGAATGGTGCGATCGGACTGCCGTTGTTCCGGGGCGGGCCCCGGACGGGGCGATAATTTCATGAAGGTGCCGATTTCCCTTTGGTTCAGCCGCCCAGTTGCTCCTTGATCAGTGTCGTGGTCTGTTCAAGAGTAGCGGCCAGCTTGGCCGGCTCGCTGCCGCCGGCCTGGGCCAGGTCGGGGCGACCGCCGCCCCGGCCGCCGATGCCGGCGGCCAGTTTGCCGATCAGTTGTCCGGCATGCAGCCGGTCAGTCAGGTCTTTGCTGACGGCGACCAGCAGGTTGGCCTTGCCGTTGAATTCACAGCCGAGGGCCAGCACGCCGCTGCCGAGTTTGTCGCGCAGCTTGTCGGCCATCTCGCGCAGCTGTTTGCCGTTCATGCTTTCCACCGGCGTGGCCAGCACCTTGATGCCGGCGACCTCAACCGTTTTGGCCAGCAGATCTCCGGCCTGGCCGGCCTGCAGTTCAGAGCGCAGTCTGCTGACTTCCCGTTCCAGTTCCTTCTGCTGTTCGAGCAGTTTTTCCAGCCGCTGCGGCAACTGCTCCGGGTCGGCTTTGATCAGGCCGGCCGCGCCGTTGAGAACCTGTTGCTGCTGTTGTACCCGTTCCAGGGCGCACTGGCCGGTGACCGCCTCGATGCGGCGGACGCCGGCGGCGATGCCGCCTTCGGAAATGATGCGGAACAGGCCGATGTCGCCGGCCGCCTCGGCATGGGTGCCGCCGCACAGTTCTTTACTGTAATCATCAATGCTGATGACCCGCACCACATCCCCGTATTTTTCACCGAACAGGGCCATGGCGCCGGCTTCCCTGGCGGCATCAGCGGACATCTCCTCGGCCTGGACTGCGGCATTGGCGCGGATCTGGCGATTGACCTCGATTTCGATGCGGCGCAGTTCGTCGTCGCTGAGAGGGGAGAAATGGGTGAAGTCGAAACGCAGCCGCTCCGGTTCGACCAGCGAGCCGGCCTGCTTGACATGGTCGCCGAGGATGCGCTGCATGGCCGCCTGCAGCAGGTGGGTGGCGGTATGGTTGATGACAATCTGCCGGCGGCGTTCGGCGTCAACCCGCAGGGTGGCCCGATCACCGGTCCGGATGGCCCCGGTGACCACTTCGCAGAGGTGGACGTGAAGATCCGGCAGCGGTTTCCTGGTGTCGAGAATGCGCAGCGTCGCGTTGGCCGTGCAGATCTCGCCGGTGTCGCCGACCTGGCCGCCCGATTCCCCATAGCAGGGGGTGACGGCGGTGATGACGTCGACGGTTTCGCCGCAGGCCGCTTCGTCGATCCGTTCGCCGCCGCGGACCAGGGCCAGCACGTCTCCCTGGTCTTCAAGGGTCTGGTAGCCGCTGAAACGGCTGCGGATGCCGGCGTCGACCAATTGCTTGTAAACCGCCGAAATCGCTTCCTCTCCGGATCCCTTCCAGTGCTCGCGGGCCTTGGCGCGTTGCTGCTCCATGCAGCTTTCGAAGCCTTCCTCATCCAGGCTGAAACCGTCCTTTTCGACGATGTCGGCGGTCAGGTCGACCGGAAAGCCATAGGTGTCGTAGAGTTTGAAAACCGTCTCGCCGGGGATGCGGGACCGGCCGTCGGCTTTGAGCTTGGCCACTTCGTCCTGCAGAATCCGCAGGCCGTTGCCGAGGGTCTGGATGAAACGATGTTCCTCGTTCTGCACCACCCTGGCGACGAAATCCCGGCGTTCGGCTTCCTCGGGGTAGGCCTCGGCCATGAACTCAAGTACGAATACGGCGGTCCGGTAGAGGATCGGGTCTTCGAAGCCGAGCATCTTGGCATGACGCATGGCGCGCCGCATGATCCGCCGCAGCACGTAGCCGCGGCCCTCGTTGGAGGGGAGCACGCCGTCGGCGATCAGGTAGGCGGTGGCGCGGCTGTGGTCGGCCAGGACCCGCATCGAGACATCATCGTCTTCCCGGTCGCCGTAACGCTTGCCGGAGAGCTGCTCGATATTGCGGATCACGTCCCGCAGCAGGTCGGTGTCGTAATTGGAGGTGACTCCCTGCATCACGGTGGTGATCCGTTCCAGTCCCATGCCGGTATCGACGGCCGGTTTCGGCAACGGCACCAGGGTGCCATCCGGTTGACGGTCGAACTGCATGAAGACGTTGTTCCAGATCTCCATGTAGCGGTCGCAGTCGCAGCCGACGGCGCAGTCGGGACTGCCGCAGCCGGTGCCGGGGCCGTTGTCCCAGAAGATTTCCGAACAGGGGCCGCAGGGACCGGTGTCGCCCATCGACCAGAAATTGTCCTTTTCACCGAAGCGGAAGATCCGTTCTTTCGGAACCCCCTCCTGCTTGTGCCAGATGTCGGCCGCCTCGTCATCGTCGGTGTAGACGGTGACATAGAGGCGGTCAGTGTCGAGCTGCAGCTCTCCGGTGAGGAACTCCCAGGCGAAGGCGATGGCTTCCGGTTTGAAATAATCACCGAAGGAGAAGTTGCCGAGCATTTCGAAGAAGGTGTGGTGGCGGGCGGTGCGGCCGACGTTCTCGAGGTCGTTGTGCTTGCCGCCGGCGCGGACACATTTCTGCGAGGACACGGCACGGACATAGCTGCGTTTTTCGGCGCCGAGAAAGCAGTCCTTGAACTGGTTCATGCCGGCGTTGGTGAACAGCAGGGTCGGATCGTTGTGCGGCACCAGGGAGGAGGAGGAGACGATGGTGTGTCCCCTGGCGGCAAAGTAGTCGAGAAATTTCTGGCGGATCTGGCTTCCGGTCAACATGTCTGGTGCATCCTTCTTTATCGTTCACTGTTGAGCGCGGCGAGAATCTCCCCGAGGGGAAATCCGCGGCGCAGAAAAAAATTGACCACCCGGCGACGCCGGGCGTCATCCGCCCGGGCATAGTCAAATCCTGGATAGCGTCGCGCGGCCAGGTCGCTGATCAGGTTTCCGCGGTCGGTCCGGGCGTCGACAGCGGCGCAGGCCTGTTCCACCAGGCTGCTTTCAATCCCGCGTTTTTTCAGTTCAAGTTCCAGGCGCCGGCCGACCGCCCGGCCGCTGCCGGCGAGGCTGCGGGCGAGCTGTTCGGCATAGCGGCGATCATCCAGGTAGCCGAGCTGCCGGCAGCGTTCCAGGACCTCCGCAACGGCCGCGGTGTCAAAACCGCGCCGCAACAATTTGCGCTGCAACTCGGCGCGGCTGTGGTCCCGGCGGGTGAGCATTCGCAGGGCCACGGGCCAGGGGTCCTGCTCCCGTGCCCCGGAGCGATTCTTGCGCTCCCGGTCATCCACGCCTAGAGACGGTCGAGGTGGATGGTCTCGCCATCCTTGAGGACATCCCGTCCCTCGATCTTGGCATCCTTGTCCTCAAAATCTTCCCAGGTGCCGTCCGAGGTGGAGGAGACTCCCGACATCTTGAGTTTGAAATCATCGGGGTTGGAACTTTGTCGCAGGGCTTCGTCGAAGGTGATCAGCTTCTTCTGCAGCAGCTGCATCAGCGACTGGTCGAAGGTCTGCATGCCGTAGGCGACATAGCCCTGGGCGATGGTGTCGCGCAGCAGTCTGGTCTTTTCCTTGTCCTCGATCAGTTCCCGTACCCGTGCCGAGGAAACCATCACCTCGATGGCCGGCACCCGGCCCTTGCCGTCGGCGCGCGGTACCAGCCGCTGGGAGATGACCCCCTTGAGGATCGACGCCAGCTGCATGCGGACCTGGCGCTGCTGGTAGGGGGGAAAGACGCCGATGATCCGGTTGATGGTCTCCGGGGCGTCGACCGTGTGCAGGGTGGAGAGCACCAGGTGACCGGTTTCGGCGGCGGTGATGGCGGTCTCGATGGTCTCGTAGTCGCGCATCTCGCCGACCAGGATGACATCCGGGTCCTGGCGCAGGGCACTCTTCAGGGCGATGTCGAAGCCCTCGGTGTCGAAGCCGACTTCGCGCTGGTTGATGATGCTCTTCTTGTCGCGGTGCAGGTACTCGATCGGGTCCTCGATGGTGACGATGTGAGCGGTGCGGTGGTTGTTGATGTGATCGAGCAGGGCCGACAGGGTGGTCGACTTGCCGGAACCGGTGGCGCCGGTCACCAGGATCATGCCGCGCGGTTCATCGGCCAGTTTTTTCAGCACCGGAGGCAGCAGCAGCTGGTCGATGCTCTTGGATTCAAAGGGGATGGTCCGGAATACCAGGGACACCGAGCCGCGCTGCAGAAAGGCGTTGACGCGGAAGCGGCCGAGTCCGGGAACCCCGTAGGAGAGGTCGACTTCGTGGACATCCTCCATCCGCGCCCGCTGAACATCGTTCATGATGTCGTGGGCGATCTGCCGGGTCTCCTCCGGGCTGATGCGCGGCGCTTTCGGCAACGGACGCAGGCTGCCGTCGATGCGATAGATCGGCGGCAGCCCTGCCTTGAGGTGGATATCGGACGCCCGGGCCTTGAGCGCCAGTCCAAGAATATCATTCAGTTCCATGCGTCAGGCTCCCTGTGCCTCCGCCGGGTTGTCAAGCAGGCCGAAATGCTCCAGCAGCTTCGCTTCGATGGCGTCGGCGGTTTCCGGATGTTCGCTGAGGAAGATCTTGGCATTTTCCCGTCCCTGGCCGATCCGTTCACCGGCATAGGAATACCAGGCGCCGCTCTTGTCGACGATGCCCTGTTCGACGCCGAGGTCGATGATGTCGCCGACGCGGGAAATGCCGCGCCCGTACATGATATCAAATTCCGCCTCCTTGAAGGGCGGGGCGATCTTGTTTTTCACCACCTTGACCCGGGTGCGGTTGCCGATCACATCCTGGCCCTGCTTGATGGCGGCGATGCGGCGGATATCCATGCGCACCGAGGCGTAGAATTTCAGCGCGTTACCGCCGGTGGTGGTTTCCGGGTTGCCGAACATGACGCCGATCTTCATGCGGATCTGGTTGATGAAGATGACGCAGCAGTTGCTCTTGCTGATGGTTCCCGTCAGCTTGCGCAGCGCCTGTGACATCAGTCGTGCCTGCAGACCGACGTGAGCGTCTCCCATCTCTCCCTCGATCTCGGCGCGCGGCACCAGGGCGGCGACCGAATCGACCACCAGCACGTCGATGGCGCCGCTGCGAACCAGCACCTCGGTGATTTCCAGTGCCTGCTCGCCGGTATCGGGCTGGGAAACCAGCAGATCGTCGGTGTTGACGCCGAGGTTCCCGGCATAATGCACATCCAGGGCGTGCTCGGCATCGACAAAGGCCGCGATGCCGCCTTTCTTCTGCGCTTCGGCAACGATATGCAGGGCGAGAGTGGTTTTGCCAGACGACTCGGGACCGTAGATCTCGATGACCCGGCCGCGGGGAACGCCGCCGATGCCGAGGGCGATGTCCAGCGACAGGGCGCCGGTCGAAATCGCTTCGACGTCCGGCAGGCTGTTGTCGTCGCCGAGGCGCATGATGCTGCCTTTGCCGAACTGTTTTTCGATCTGCCCCATGGCCAGTTCGATGCTGCGAGTGCGATTGTTGTCCGCCATGATTTCCATGTCCTCCCGTTCAGGTTGGGATCAGGTTAGTCCGGTGTCGTGTCAGGATATGTCACACTGTCCAAGTGGAACCTTTGCCCGCGGCAGGTGCCGGGCGCCGCCGGGCAGCAGGCGGCTTTCATAGAGCACCATGCTGCCGATGCGAAGCCGTCCGCCGTCAACGGCGCCGAGTCGGGTCAGCGGTTCGCTCAGGTCAAGCGGCCGGCCCCGGATGCGACCGAGAGTCAGGTGCGGGCGGAACGGTTTCGCGTCCGGCGGGATGCCGCAGCTGCGAAGTGCGTCATCAAGTTTTCGGTGCAGTCGGGTCAGCCGCGTGAGCGAATCCGGCCCCAGCCAGATGACCCGCGCCCGGCGTGGTGTCGGGAAGGCACCGAGCTGCTGAAGGTGGATTTCGAAGGCCGCGCTTAAACGAGCTACCGATAGCATAGAAACAGCAACTTGTTCAAGCGTTTCCTCGTTCCAGTCTCCCAGGAAACGGAGGGTCAGGTGGAGGCTGTCAAGTCGGCTCCAGCGGATTGGCGGAAGGATGGCGGCCATCTGCCGTTGAATGGCCGCGAGATGTTTTCTGCATTCTTCCGGCAGCGGGATGGCGATAAAGCTGCGGCGGAGGTCGGCAGCTTCAGGTCCCGGTGGCGGCGACGGCATCCGTCTCCCCTTCAAGCGGCAGTACGATGTGGAAACTGCTGCCCCGACCGCCGTCGGCAGTGCCGGCCGATTCGACCCAGATCATCCCGCCGTGGGCTTCGATCATGCCGCGCACCAGGGTCAGGCCGAGGCCGACTCCCTTGCCGCCGAAACTGGCCTGCGAAGTGTGGTGACTGGTGATCTCACCGACTTCATAGAACTTGTCGAAGATACGGACCTGCTCTTCAGGGTCGATGCCGACTCCGGTATCGCGGATGGTCAACTGCAGGTAGGCGGGATGCAGCGGGCGATCGAAGAAGTTGGTGGTGAAGGGTTTCAACGTTTCCTTGCGGCCGACCAGGTCGGCGGCCGCAATATTCCGCCCGGTAATGTCGATCATGCCGCCGGGCGGGGTGAACTTGGCGGCATTTTCCAGCAACCGCTGCACGGCCCGCCGCAGATGGTCGGGGTCGCCGTACAATTCGATTTCGGGCAGCAGGTCGATGGAAAGCTGCAGCTGCAGCTTTTCCAGACGGCTCTCCAGGTTGCTGCCGATGCTTGAGAGCAGCGGGACCAGGCGGATCTTTTCCTTGCCGAGGTAGATGCTCTGGGCTTCAAGCCTGGCCACTTCGAGCAGATCGTTGACAATTTCCTGCAACCGCTCACCCCCGCGATGGACCGCCTGCAGCAGTTGCCGCTGCTGTTGATTCAGCAATTCGCTGTTGTCGAGCAGCAGTTCCGATCCGGAAAGAATGTAGGTCAGCGGGGTGCGCAGCTCATGGGAGGCCAGGGCGAGGAAATTGTTTTTCATCCGTTCCAGGCGTTCCAGGGTGCGGGTCGCTTCCTGCTGGCGGCGCAGGTTTTCCTTCAACCGGTGGCGGGACGCCTCGAGCTCCCGGTTGCTGGCCTCGGTCAGCCGGTTCTGCCAGCGCAGGGCATCGAGCAGCTCGGCCCCTTCGACGGCGGTTCCGGCCTGGCGGCCGATGGCCATCAGCAGTTGGGTCTCCTCGCGGGTGAAGACCCGTGCCTTGCGGCTGTAAATGAAGAGAACGCCGAGGGTGCGGGCAGCGATTCCGATCGGAACCGCCAGAAATCCTTTCCAGCCGTCCTCCAGAACCGTCTTCGACCAGCGTCGTCGATCATGGTTGAGGTCGGTGGTGGAACGCGGCCGGCCGTTGCTGATCACCCTGCCGATCAGCCCCTGGTCGGGGCGGATGCGGGCCAGTTCCCGGTTGACCTCGGAGGAGATGTTCAGACCGGCCGCAAGGTGCAGGGCGCTGCCGGCATGCCGCAGCAGGAAAATGCCGCCGCCGGTGGTGTCGAGGGTTTCGACGACCGTTTTCAGCAGTCCGTTGAGCAGGCTCTGCAGATCCTGACTGGAGGCGGCGCTGTGGGCGATGCGGTTGAGCAGGGCCAGGTCGCGGTTTTTACGACGCAGTTCGTTTTCAATCTGCTTGATCGTGGTGACGTCGCGGACGGTTCCGTGAACTACCTGCTCATTGCCCAGGGTGCCGAGCCGGGCATGGACAGCGCCGATGAAGGTCGAGCCGTCCTTGCGGCGGAACAGCAGTTCCCCCTCTTCTCCATAGCCGTACTTGCGGACCTTCTTGACCAGGCGCTGGTAGCGGCGTTTCTGGTGTCCGGGAAACAGGTTGTCGAGATTCATCCCGGCCAGTTCCGCGGCGGAATAGCCGAGCAGTTCACAGACGGCCCGGTTCTGTTCCACCAGGCGCTCGCCGGCGGCATCGAGAAAAAACATCGCGTCACCGGCAAAGGTGAGCAATTGCCGGCTGCGCAGGCGGGCCGCGCTGACGTCCTGTTCCAGCGTGTCGATGTGCCGCTGCCGGGCTTCCAGCTCCGCGGCAAGCTTGCGAGCCTGTCTCCGGCTGCGGGCCAGTGCCAGGCCGAGGATGAAGAAGGCCGCCAGGAGAAGCAGGAACAGGATCAGACCGGCAACGGTTGAAAGTTCGGTGAGCGGCAACGGCATCTCAATCCTCCTGCAGATGCCTGCGGGCCGCGGACTGCAGCCAGTCCAGGGCCTTTGCCAGTGTCAATTCCCGGATGCGACGGCGGCTGCCGCTGAGGGACAGGCGCTCGCAGTGGAGCTGGTCGTCATCGGCCAGGGCCAGGTAGACGGTGCCGACCGGCTTCTCAGCCGTTCCGCCGCCTGGCCCGGCAATGCCGGTGACCGCCAGTCCGAGATCGGTCCCCGCCGCGGCACGAACACCGCGTGCCATGGCTTCGGCGCACTCGCTGCTGACCGCGCCGACCCCGTTGAGGATTGCTTCGGGAACCTGCAGCCAGTCCCGTTTGGCGCTATTGGCGTAGCAGACCACGCCCCGCTCGAGAAAGGCCGAGGCGCCGGGAACTTCGGTCAGCCGGGCGGCGATCAGACCGCCGGTGCAGGACTCCGCCAGCGCCAGGGTCAGACCGGAGCGGATCAGCAGCTCGGCAGTGACTTTTTCGCTGCCGGTTGGCGGAACCTCTATGTCGATGGCGTCGGTCATGGGCAAAGGTTTGATTGAGGTTCAAGGTTCGAGGTTCAAGGTTCGAGGTTCGAGGCTGATAACTGCCAACTGATAACTGATAACTCAAGTAAAGATTGCCAGGCAGAAGCGCAGGGCCAGGGCGGCGTAGATGCCGGCGGCGACGTCGTCGAGGACGACTCCGAGACCGTTTTTCATCTCCCGGTCAAACCAGGATGCGGGCGGCAGTTTGGCGATGTCGAAGAGGCGGAAGAAGAGGAAGCCGAGGATTGCCGCTGTCCAGCTGAAGGGCAGCAGGGCCACCGTGACCAGGTAGCCGAGCAGTTCATCGATAACGATGCGTCCGTCGTCGGCAACCCCGTAATAGCGGCCGGCACGGTCGGAGACGCGAACAGCGATGACCAGCAGCAGCAGCCAGACCAGGGTATAGAGAAATCCGCCGAGATGGCTGAGCAGCCAGAAAACCGGTATCCCGGCCAGGGTGCCGAAGGTTCCCGATGCGACCGGCGCCAGGCCGAGACCGACGTTGGTCGCCAGCAGCAGCGCCAAGCGCGGTTCTGTGCCGCGAGCGTGATCCGCTTCCGTCATTCCTGCTCCTTCCGGGGGAAGAGTCCGTCGGCTGCCCGTTCGACAGCGCGGTAGACCTCTGGCAAATCAATCTGATGCCGCTCGGCGAGTTGCCGGCAGTCTTCGAATTCGGGGGTGACCCGCAACAGCCTGTCCCCGTCGAAGAAGAGTTTGACCGCGACCTCGCCCCAGGGTGTTGCAACCCGGCCCGCCTCCCGGCGCAGCTTCAGGCGCCGCTGCAGGTCAATGCGGACTCCGCCGGCGCTGCTCTGGCGCAGCAGCTGCTGCGCCAGAGCGTCGGCCTGCTCCGGCCGCGCCAGGATGCGGACCGCCGTTGCCGGGCGGTTTTTCTTCATCTGCAGCGGACTGAAAGCGACGTCCAGGGCTCCTGCCGCAAGCAGCTGGTCCATCAGGTGACCGAGCCATTCCGGGTTGCCGTCGTCAAGGTGGCTTTCCAGCACCGCGACCTGGTCCCGTTGCGGATCCGAATTTTGGCTGTGGCCGAGAAAACCACGCAGCAGGTTGGGCCGGTCGGCAAGATCGCGTCCCCCGACACCGCAGCCGACCCGGTCGAGCCGCATCGGCGGCAGGGAACCGAAACGTGCCAGGGTGACGGCGATGGCCGCCCCGGTGGGAGTGACCAGTTCATAACCGGAATCGGCATCGCAGACCGGGTGCCCGGTCAGCAGTTCGGCGGTGGCCGGAGCGGGCAGCGGCATGCGGCCGTGGGCGGTGGTGACGAACCCTCGACTGAGCGGCAGCGGAGCACAGATCAGCTGTTCGATGCCGAGCAGGGAGAGCCCCAGGGCCGCGCCGCAGATATCGATGATCGCGTCGACGGCGCCGACTTCGTGAAAGTGGACCTGGTCGATATCGCAGCCGTGGACCTTTGCTTCGGCTTCGCCCAGACGCCGGAAAATCCGCCGGGCCGTATCACGGACTGTTTGCGGAAGGTCGCTGTCGGCCAGCATGGTGTCAATTTCTTTCCAGTGTCGCTGCGGTTGACCGGGGTCGCAGAGAACCTCGACCCGCGTGCCGCCGAGTCCGTGGCGGGATTCGCGACCGATCCGCAACCGCCAGCCGCTGAGCGGCAATCCTTTCAACCCCTCTTCCAGTTGCCGTGCCTGCAGCCCGAGATCGATCAGCAGACCGAGCAGCATGTCTCCTGAGATGCCGGAAAAGGTGTCGAGATAGAGGGTCTTCATGCCGGTTGTCGTCTCAGAATGCGCGCGGCGGCGAAGGCGGCGCCGAAACCGTTGTCGATATTGACCACGGTGACTCCGCCGGCGCAGGAATTGAGCATGCCGAGCAGGGCGGCAACGCCGCCGAAGGCCGCGCCGTAGCCGACCGAAGTGGGTACGGCGATGACCGGGACCGCGACCAGTCCGCCGACGACTGAAGGCAGGGCCCCTTCCATCCCGGCGACAACAATGATCGCCGCGGCCCGGCTGAGAGGATCGGTTTCAGCCAGCAGTCGATGGATGCCGGCGACGCCGACATCGGTCAGTTCCTCAACCTCGATTCCGAACATGCGGGCGGTCACCATCGCTTCGCGGGCGACCGGCAGGTCGGACGTCCCGGCACAGGCAATCAGCAGCGGTCCCCGGTGCAGGTCGGGCAGGGGGGACAACTGCAGGCAGAAGGTCCGGGCGAGAGGATCGTAGTCCCCCTCGGGCCAGCGGCTGACCAGGAGCCCGCCTTTCTCTTCATCCAGCCGGGTGACGAGAATATTCCGTTGTCGACCGGTCATGGCGGAGACGATGGTCAGCAGCTGCTCCGGGGTCTTGTTTTCGCCGAAGATGACCTCGGGGGATCCCTGCCGCAATTCGCGGTGATGGTCGATCCGGGCGATGCCGATATCCTCGAAAGGCAGATGCCGCAGCCGTGCCAGCCCTTCATCAAGATCCATCCGGCCGTCCCTGATCTCGGCCAGGAGATTTTTCAATTCCCGTTGGTTCATAAAGAGTCAAAGCCCGTTGCGGTGGCAGGAAAAGATTAAACTATAACAGCCGACTGAGGCTTTGCCAATCACGGAGCGGGACTCCGGCCCCGGGAACGGCCGGCGCTGTGAGCGAGGTGGCTACAGCCCCAGGTCGTCGGCGATGTCCTGCAGGGCCCTGAGCGACAGTTCGCAGAATTCATCGAGAGGAATGCCGGCCTGTTCGCATTCCCGGATGATGTCACGGTTGGCGCCGGCGGCGAAGGCCTTTTCCTTGATGCGCTTGCGGACCGACTTTGGTTTGACGGAGGCGAGTTTCTTGTCCGGGTAGACCAGCGCGGTGGCGATAACCAGCCCGGTGATGGTCTCGCCCGCCGCCAGTGCGTGGTGAAAGGTGGAACTGCGGCGGTCGGGGTGGGCCTCCTCGTTGTGCAGGCGGATCGCCTCGATGATCTCGGCATCGAGGCCCCGTTCGGAGAGAATCCGCACCGTCTCGTGAGTGTGGCGCGTCAGGTCGTCGGCCGTCCGTTCGACATCCAGATCGTGCAGCAGTCCGGCCAGTCCCCACTGTTCTTCGTCGGTTCCCAGTCGGCGCGCCATGGCGCGCAGCACCGCCTCGCTGGCCAGGGAGTGTTTGATCAGGTTGGGACTTTCAATGTGTTGCCGAACCAGGTCGAGAGCCTGGTCACGGGTTATGCCGTAGCTCATTGCCGTCTCCCGTGGGGGTGAGATTTGAAAAACGGGTTCCTGTCTTCCTTATCCCGCCTGCCTGGTGGCGGAGCGCCGCAGGGGGATCACCCTGCAGACCTCGCGGTTCGATTCCCGTTCGTTGAGAACTTTTTCCGGGTCGTGGAGGATGTCGTGAAACTGGCGAAATTGTTCCCAGAAAATTTCCACCATTTTGTTCATCCGCGAGAGGGGATCGGAGCACTGGGCGAGGGCGTTGTCAATCCGGAATTGCAGACCCCGGGCGCGGTGGCGGTGATGTTCGGGGAAACTGGCGATGGTCTGTTCAATAATGGCGCGGCTTTCGCGCTCGAACTGCTCCGGGTCGGTGTCGGTCAGGGCGCTGAGGCGATCGATGATGGCCCGGGTGTCGTCAACTTGCGGCAGCATGGGATACCTCCGTCGGTTGTGCCGGCATGCCGGCCTTTCTTTCTCCCGAGGCAGTGCGTTCAGCCCTGACCCGGCTCCAGTCATTCAATCCGTTCCTCGGCGAAACGGGGCATAAGATAGCGTTGAAACAGACGTTGCTGCAGATCGTCGGAGTCGGCGCCGTCCATCTGCAGTTCGGCATGCAGCAGCAGCGGATCGGCGATCCGGGCGCTCTGCGGGCGCCAGCCCTGCCAGTGGTCGGCATGGCCGAAGCGTTTCAACAATCGAATCCGGCCGTTGGGGTCGGGGATCAACTGAAGTCGCAGCATGGTGCGCAGGGCATCACCGTCGTAGTGCAGGCTCGCTCCGTCGGTTGTTCCCTGCTGCAGCAGCAGACAGGCGCCGAGGCGGCCGCCGACGAGAACTGTCTCTGTCAGCCCCTGCTGTTCGATCAGGTTCGGCAGGTCCGGGATCTTCAGTCCGGCGGCGAGGCGGCATCTCTGGCACTCGAGGAGCGGCTGCAGCCGCTCACCGTAGCCGAGTTCCCAGCGCAGCAGCAGTTCATGACGGGATCGCAGCAGGCGCTGTCCGCCGCTGTTTTCCAGGTAGCCGAGTTCTTCAAGCTCGCGCAGGATCGGGCCGACCGCCCCGAGGGCGATGCCCGCCTCGCCGGCCAGGTCCCGGTAGGTCCAGCGCGCCGCCTGCGGCACCCGCAGCAGCAGGAAAACAAGTTTCAGTCCGGCCGGCTGGAAGGCCCGGCTGCTGCGCCCTCGGCGCTCCACGCGTTTGCGGCCGCTGACTTCAACGTAGAGAGGCGGACGCTGCAGGCTGGCGTTGCCGGCGGCATCGACATAATCAATGCCGCTCTGGCGGAGTTTGCGGCTTAAATCCTCGGTGATGTAATCGGTCACCAGCAGGGAACGGTCGGGGGCGGGGCCGTTTTTGATCTGGTTGATGGCGATCTCGGCACCGGCGGTTGAAAGTCGCAGCCGGGTCATGACCCGGTAGTCGAGTTCTCCCCAGGGGCCCTTGAGATGAAGGGCATCGGGATCGGCGGGGTTGCTGCCGGGTTCGATATAGGCCGCTTCGCAGCCCCGCAGGGAACGCAGGTTGCGCAGGCAGTCTTCAAGCGTTCGTTTTTCGTTGTCGGTCAGATTGCGTCCCATCCCAGCGGCTCCTTGTTCATCATTGTAGCCTGTTCAGTGATTGTGAACAAGGGGGTAACGGTGAACGTGGCTTCAGAAAACGGGATCGAGGATCGAGGATCGAGGTGTGAGGTGTGAGGTGTGAGGTTGAAACCTTGAGCCTTGAGCCTTGAACCTCGATCCTGAACCCTCACATCTTGCCGATAAACACCTCGCGCGGACGGCTGGTGCCGTCGGAGGGGCCGACGATTCCTTCCTGCTCCATCTTTTCGATCATCCGCGCCGCCCGGTTGTAGCCGAGGCGCAGGCGGCGCTGCAGCATCGAGATCGAGGCCTGGCGGGTCTCACTGATGATGGCCAGGGCTTCATCCCACTTTTCGTCGTAGTCATCATCGACGCTGCCGCTGTCGGCAGCGGCCGGGGCTTCGAGGATGCTCTTGTCGTACTCGGGATCACCCTGTTTTTTGAGAAAATCAACCACCCGCTGGACTTCCAGTTCGGAGACGAAGGCGCCGTGAACGCGCTGCAGGACCCCCGTTCCGGGTGGCAGGAAGAGCATGTCACCCATGCCGAGCAGGCTTTCGGCCCCCATCGAGTCGAGGATGGTGCGCGAGTCGGTGCGCGAGAAGACCTTGAAGGAGATGCGCGTCGGGAAGTTGGCCTTGATCAGGCCGGTGATGACATCGACGCTCGGCCGCTGGGTAGCGAGAATCAGGTGGATGCCGGCGGCGCGGGCCATCTGTGCCAGGCGGGCGACGCTCTCCTCGATTTCGCGGCCGGCAACCATCATCAGGTCGGCCAGTTCATCGACAATGACGACGATATAGGGCAGGTGGCCATGGTCGAGCACCTCTTCCGGATCCGGAATCGGAGCATCGGGGTCGAGCGCTTCGGTCACCTCCTCGACAACCATCTTTCCGCGCGCCCTGAGTTTTTCCGCCTCTTTCTCTTCTTTGGCGATCTTCTTGTTGTAGCCGTCGATATTGCGTACGCCCTTGTCGGCCATCAGCTTGTAGCGCCGTTCCATCTCCCTTACCGCCCAGGCCAGGGCCAGCGACGCCTTCTTCGGGTCGGTGACCACCGGCAGCAGCAGGTGGGGAATCCCCTCGTAGATGGAGAGTTCGAGCATTTTCGGGTCGACCATGATCAGCCGTACGTCGTGCGGCGTCGCCCGGTAGAGGAGCGAGAGAATCATGGTGTTGATGGAAACCGACTTGCCGCTGCCGGTCGAACCGGCGACCAGCAGGTGGGGCATCTTGGCCAGATCGGAGACCACCGTATGGCCGAAGATGTCGTTGCCGAGCGCCATCGGCAGCCGGCCGCCGCTTTTCTGGAATTCCGGCGACAGGAAAATATCCTTCAGGTAGACGGTTTCCCGCTGCTTGTTGGGAATTTCGATTCCGACCACGCCGCGGCCGGGAATCGGCGCGACAATGCGGATCGACAGCGCCTGCAGGGCCATCGCCAGGTCATCGGCCAGCCCGGCGATCTTGTTGACCTTGACGCCCGGCGCCGGAGCGAACTCGTACATGGTGACCACCGGACCCGGCTTGACCTCGGAAACCTCGCCGTCGACGCCGAAGTCTTTCAGCTTTTTCTCCAGCAGGCGGGCGTTCATCATCAGCGCGTCGCGGTCGACGGGCGGCGCCGGAGCACCCTCGTGGTCAAGCAGGTTGAGGGTCGGCGGGTGGTAGGTGCCGGTCGGTTCGAGAAACTCGAACGCCTCCTGCTCTTCCGGCGGCTCCTTCTTTCTGCGTTTGCCGCGGGTAACCTTGGGGGCGGGCGGCGGCAGCTGCACCGGTTCGGCCTGGACAATGATCGGTTCCTTGTCCAGTCTGACCCCTTTATCCAGGGCCTTCTGTTTTTTTCGGGCGCGTCGCGCATCCCGGCGCTTGTTGAGAAAGGTTCCGGCCCGCTCGGCCAGGCCTTCCAGGAAAAGCACCAGGGAAAAACGCGCCACCAGCATGAAGGCGACCAGGAAAAAGACCAGCAGCACGATGAAGGCGCCGGTGAGGTTGAGATAGCCGCGCAGCAGATCAGCGAACATCCGGCCCAGGGCTCCGCCGGCCTCGTTGATCGGCTGGCCGAAGGGGCTGACCAGCCGCCAGTGCAGGGCCAGCAGGCCGTCAAGGCTCAGCAGCAGCAGCAGGAAAGCGCCGATCTTGTAGAGGCGCACCTTGACATCGCGGAACTTGAGCAGCCGCCAGGCGAACAGAAAACAGGCCAGCGGCACCAGGAAGGCCGGCAGGCCGATAAGCTGAAAGAAAAGGTCGGCCAGATGGGCGCCGACCACACCGCCGAAGTTGTTGATCTGCGCTGGGTGCAGGTTGTTGTTGAAGGAAGGATCGTTGATGTTGAAGGAGACCAGGCTCAACAGCGTGAAGATGCCGAAGGCCAGCCAGAAAAAACCGGCGATTTCCTTTTGCAGGTGCTCGCGGAAAAATGGTTTGTCGTCGCTCATAACCTGCGCACTATAGCCTACTCGAAAGGGTTTTGGCAATCAGGCCGCTGACTTGTACCTGGCGGGTGGATGAAAAATGCCCATCTGTCATTTTGTCCTCGCCCGTGGTGGCGACGCACTTTCCCGTCAGGCCTTGTCCCGCAGGATTCCGGACGCCTTGAACCTGGATATTTTGGCTCAGCCCAGGGGGCGTTTCAATGTCCTGCTAAAGATTCAGTAACAGCACCAGCAGCCCGACCGCCCAGCAGTAGATACCGAAGGCCGCCAGCCGTCTGCGGCGGATGACGCCCATCAGCAGGTGTATCGAGAACAGTCCGACGATGAAAGCAGCCGTGGCCCCGGCCAGGTAGGCCGGCAACGTCCCGGTCGCGACCTGCTGCAGGTCCCTGATGGAAAGCAGGGTGGCGCCGCCGACGGCGGGAAGGGCCAGCAGAAAGGAAAAGCGCGCCGCGGTCTCGCCCTCGACGCCCCTCAGCAGCAGGGTGGCGATGGTTGACCCGGAGCGGGAAATGCCCGGCATGATGGACAGCCCCTGGGCGATACCGACCAGGATGGCATCGACGGCTGTAAGGCGGCTTTCGTCGCGTCGGCCGTTGCGGAAGCGTTCACAGATGAAGAGCAGGGTGCCGGTGACCAGCAGCATGGAGGCCACCAGTGGAATGTTGTCGAACAGTCCTTCAAAGGTCTCTTTGAAAGTGAGGCCGATGATGCCGGTTGGAATCGAGGCCAGCAGCAGCAGGCCGAGCAGACGGAAATTCTTCCGCTGTTCGTCGGTGCGGCGCAGCGGCGAGACGATCAGCGCGGCCAGTTCGCTCCGGAAGTAGATGACTACCGCCAGCATGGTGCCGAGGTGTAGCAGCACGTCAAACAGGACGCCCGGTTGTTCGAAGCCGCGCAGGTAGTGCTGGGCGATGGCCAGGTGGCCGGAACTTGAAATCGGCAGGAACTCCGCAACACCCTGCACGACGCCGAGAAAAACAGCTTGTCCCAAAGTCATTTATTAAATCCCTCCGGATATGCGGATATAAAGTCAAAGTTCCAGGATAAAAGGCAATATCAGGGGCCGCCGGTCGATCGTCTTGTTGAAGAAACGGCGCAGGGTGCGGCGCACCTCGACCCGGATTTCCTCCCAGTCAGAGACGGCATCCAGGCTGTGTTCAGCCAGCATCTCCCGGACCTTCTGCGCCGCTTCGGCCAGATACGCTTCGCTGTCCTCTTCGGGGACGAAGCCGCGGCTGAAGATTTCCGGACCGTAAATAATTTCGCCGCTCGCCTGGTTGAGGGCCAGGATGACATTGACCACCCCGTGGTGAGCGAGATGACTGCGGTCGCGCAACTCCGGCGCTCCAAGATCACCGACCCCGCGTCCGTCGATGAAGACCCGGCCGGTCTCGACCCGTTCTTCCCGTCTGGCGCCGTCGGCCGACAGGGTGAGCGGCTCACCGTTGCCGAGAATGAAGATATTGTCCTCCGGAGTTCCCATCTCCCGTGCCAGGGCGGCGTGATGCACCAGGTGACGGTATTCGCCGTGGACCGGTACGAAGTAACGCGGCTTGACCAGGCTGTGCAGGGTCTGCAGTTCGTCACGCGAGGCATGTCCGGAGACATGCACTTCGCTGGTGGTTTCGTAAAAGACCTGCGCCCCGCGCCGGTAGAGCTGGTTGATCAGGTTGCTGATCGCCTTTTCATTGCCGGGGATGAATTTTGACGAGAGGATGACGGTGTCGCCGGTTTCAATCTGCAGTTGCTTGTGGTCGGCGGCCGCCATCCGCGACAGGGCCGAGCGCGGCTCCCCCTGGCTGCCGGTGGTCAGCAGCAGGATCTGTTCCGGCCGGGCGGCACGGTAACCGTGCAGATCGAGCAGGGCGTCGTCGGTGATGTGCAGGTAGCCGAGCTGCCGGGCAATGGCGATATTGGCCACCATGCTGCGGCCGTTGACCAGTACCTTGCGGCCGACCGCCGCGGCGGCGTCGAAAACCTGCTGGATGCGGTGGATGTTCGAGGAAAACGTGGCCACCACCACCTTGCCGCTGCAGTTCGGCAGCAGAGCGTTGAAGGCTTCACCGACGGTTCGTTCCGACAGAGTGTGACCCTCATGTTCGACGTTGGTGGAGTCGGCCAGCAGCAGCAGGGTGCCCTCATCGCCGCAGGCGGCGAGTCGCTCCAGGTCCGTCGGCTGTCCGTCGACCGGGGTTGGATCGAGTTTGAAGTCGCCGGTATGGACGATCTGCCCGGCCGGGGTCTGCAGGATCAGACCGGCGCCGTCGACAATCGAATGGGCGGCACGGTAGAATTCGGCGCTGAACGGTCCCAGGGCGATCGGTTTGCGCAGTTCAACTTCACGCAGGTCGGCCGTCTTGTCGAGATCATGCTCGGCCAGCTTGCTGCGCAACAGGCCCAGGGTCAGACGGGTGGCGTAGACCGGCGGTGAACCGAGATCCTCCAGCAGGTAGGGAAGGGCGCCGATATGATCTTCGTGGCCATGGGTCAACAGGATGGCGAGGATGTCCCGGCGGCGTTCCCTGAGTACGCTGATATCGGGGATGACCAGGTCGATGCCGAGCATGTGAGCCTCGGGGAACATCAGTCCGCAGTCGATAAGCAGCAGCTTTCCGGCCGCCTCGACGGCCAGCATGTTGAGGCCGATCTCTCCCAGCCCGCCGAGAGGCAGGATACGGACGGCTTTGCTGTCTGCGGTCAGTGGCGCCGGTTTCAAGCTGATTCCCCCAGGTGGGCGGCAATCGGGGCGCGTACCGCCGCGATCAGGTTATTGATCTGGCGGACGGAAAGGTCGCGGGTTTCGATGGGCGGGAAGAATGTCACCCGGATGCGGCCGCCGTGGACGACGCGGCCGTATTTGGGCATGACCTGGTAGCTGCCCCGGATCGCCACCGGTACAATCGGCACCCCGGACTGCAGGGCCACCATGAAGCCGCCTTTCTTGAATTCCTGCAACCGGCCGTCTTCGGTGCGGGTGCCTTCCGGGAAGATGACGACCGAGGAACCGGCGGCGATGCGGGCTGCCGCGGTCTTCATGCCTTCCAGCGCCTTGCGGCGGTCTCCACGTTCAACCGGGATGTAACCGGCCCGCCGCATGGCCCCGCCGAAGGCCGGAATACGGAACAGTTCCGCCTTGGCCAGCCAGCGGAACTGCACCGGGATCCCGGCCAGCAGGGCGAGGATGTCGGCGTTGCTCTGGTGGTTGGCCATGAAGACCACCGGCCGGTCGCGGGGTATCTGCTCAAGGGATTCCAGTTCAAGGGAAATTCCGGTCAATACCAGACCGATGCGGCCCCAGAGTCGTGCCCAGTTGTGCACCGCGTCGGCCCCGATCCAGGAGATGGGAATGACGAGCAGGCTCATCAGCAGGGTCAGGGGTAGAACGGCAAGGTAGAAAATAAGTGTGCGCATAATCGCGGAACTCCATCGATTTCTCAAGATTGGCAGTCTAGAGGAGCGAGCCGGGGGCGTCAATGATTTTGCCTTCGCCCCTTTACACTCCAGCCTGATTTGGCTACACTCATTGCCGATTGGAACCCCGGCTTCCCGGGCTGATCCCGGGCGTGCCCTTTTCCGGTTCCTTCTGCCCGATTTTCGTCATCCATTTCAATCCTCAGGAAGGATCTTCACCATGTCCGTCAACAAGGTCATTCTGGTCGGCAACCTCGGCAAGGACCCCGAGTTGCGTTACACACCCACTGGTACCGCGGTCTGCAATTTCTCCATCGCTACCACCGAACGTTTCAAGGACCGCGACGGCCAGCAGCAGACAAAGACCGAGTGGCACAACATTGTCGTCTGGCGGCAGCTGGCCGAGATCTGCGGCAAGTACCTGCACAAGGGCAAACAGGTCTACATCGAAGGCAAGATCCAGACTCGATCCTATGAGGACCGGGACGGCAACAAGCGCTACATCACCGAGATCGTTGCCGATGAAATGCGCATGCTCGGCGGCCGCAACGACGAGGGTTACCAGCGACCCGCTGCTCCGGCTCAGCCGCAGCAGCCACAGGCACAGTCGTCGGCGCAGCAGCAACCGGCGTCCGGTGGCTTTCAGGAGCCGGGGTACAACACCGACGACGACATCCCTTTTTAGGCAGCTGATGAAAAACGCCCATCTGCTTCGTTGTCCTTCCCCCGCGTCAACGACGTACCTTCCGGTACGCCTTATTCCGTGGGGTGCGGACGCCTCGCATCTGGACATTTTTGCTCAGTCTGGCAGCCTGGGCATGGATAGTCCGACATAGCTGCCTGGGAAGCTGACTTTTTCAATGCCCTGCCAGATCCCCGGCCGCTTTGCGCGGTCGCTCCGGATCCGGTCAACCCGTCAGTCGGAATGGGGTAAAGAACCGATGCTGCAACAGCGCAAGGAAGGTTTGAAAAAGGCCCTCAACGACAGTGATGCCGGGGTGCGGGCGGCGGCCTCCCGGGCGCTGGATGACCTTGAGGCGCTTGACGAACTGGAACACCTGCTGGTTGCCGCCGAAGGCGGTGAGCGGGGGATTCGGGTCAAGGCGCTGTTTGCCCTGGAACGGATTCGTTCGCCGCGGGTTTTCCCGGTGCTGCTCAAGGCCCTTGAAGATGAGGATGCCGATATCCGGGCGGCCGCGACCCAGGTTCTCGGCAGCAAGCATCATCCCAAGACCCTTTCATCCCTGGTTAAACGTCTCAAGGACTCCGCTCCGGCGGTGCGGGTGCATGCCGTGACCGCCCTCGGTTCCTTTGCCGACAATCGCCTGGTTCCCTATCTCGCCGCCCTGCTCAGGGCGGAGGATGATGTTCTGGCCTGCGAAGCGATCCGCTCCCTGGCGCGGATCGGTGACCCGTCAGCGACCCCCCACCTGCTCGAAGCCCTCGAAGATTCCCGTCCCAAGATTCGGGCCGCGGCCGCGACCGCGCTCGGCGAACTGGATGTTTAGGGGTAAGGCGCAAGGCGCAAGGTGCAAGGTGCAAGGTGCAAGGTGCAAGGTGCGAGGTGCAAGGTGCGAGGTGCAAGGTGCGAGGTGCGGGGCGCGGGGCGCAAGGAAAACCTGGGGACGGTCCCTCTCTGCCAGGGGGACCGTCCCTTTTTTATGGGGGTGCCCGCAGGACGAGAATGAGGCACAGCGGCAGCTGTTCCGCAATGACGAGGACCAGGGGAACAACGCAGGATCCGTCAGTCCAGGTAATCGGTGACGTTGATGCCTTTGCTGAAGGGATCGACCTCGGCGGTGATGCGGATGGTGTCGGGCCCGGCCAGTTCTTCGATGCGGGGTTCGGCGAGCATTTCGCCGTCACTGTCGAAGAGGATCTTCAGCCGCAGGTCATCCGGCTTCTCGGTGCTGACCCAGATCACCAGGCCGATTTCGTTGTTGGTCAGGCGCACCAGGGTGCCGACCGGGTAGGGACCGAGAAAACGGATGAAGTTGCGCAGGAATTCCGGGTGCAGGACCGTTCCCGACAGTTCTTCGAGGCGTGAAATGGCACTCTTCGGTGTCATCGGACGCTGATAGGAACGCAGCGTGGTCATGGCGTCGTAGGTGTCGGCGATGGCCGCCATGTCGACCATCGCCGAGGCCGTCCGGCCACGGGCATCGGCCGGGTAGCCTTCGCGGTTGTAGCGCAGGTGGTGGCCGAGAACGATATCGATGATTTCCGGGGTTATCCCTTCCATCTTCCGAACGATATCCGCGCCGTTGGTCGGGTGACGTTTGATCTGCTCGAACTCCTCATCGGTCAATTGGCCCGGCTTGTTGATGATGTCCCAATCGACCTGCAGTTTGCCGATATCATGCAGCAGCGCGCCGAGACCGAGAATGCGCAACTGGTTTTCCTTCAGTCCGCAGGCCCGGCCGACGGTCAGGGCGAGGACGGCGACATTGACCGAGTGGGTGAAGGTGTAGTTGTCGTAATCCTTGAGCATCGACATGGCAAACAGGGCATGCGGTTCGGTCAGGGTCATGTGGACCATGCTTTTGACTGTGGCCATCGCCTCATTCGAGGTTGGAATGGCGCCCATGCGCACGTCGTGGAAAATGCGGTCAACAACCGCCAGGGCACGTTTATAGACCGCACGCGGCGAATGCAGGTCGTCTACGTCATCTTTCCTGACCATGACCGGGCGGATGTGGCGTACCCCGTGGGCGTGCAGCACTTCACTGAAATGGTCGCCCCGGGCCCGGCCGTCGTGCAGCACCTGCAGCAGGTGGCGCAACTCCAGGGCGGTGACGCCATGGATGAATTCGAGGCCGTCGATCTGCAGTTTTTCCAGCAACTGTCCGATTTCCATGGCGGCCGGGTTGTCGTCGACAAAGAGAACTTCCTCAAGAAACAGGGTTCCTTCCAGCAACCCCAGGCGAACCGTGTCCTGGCGGCGCAGCATGGTGAACAGGCGATCGACCAGCAGCTCCATCTGGCGGGCATTGGCGGGATGGTCGAGGGGGTAGAGACGCAGGCCTTTGACAGCTCCGGCCAGCCCCTGGACGATCTGTTTAGGCAGTTCCTGGTTCATCTTCCCTCTGGATTCGTTTCAGGGACAGGCCGGCCTGGCGGGCGACGGTGGCGGAACGGTCGCGAGTCGCCGTTTCCAGCGGCGGGATGGAGGCGGGATCACCGATCTCTCCCAGGGCCTGGGCGGCCGTGACGCGCAGTTCATCATAGCTGCGGCGTTTGAACAGCCGACGGCGACGCAGCACACGACTTAACACCGGAACAGCTTCGGGCGAGCCGATTTCGCCGAGGGCGCGAATGGCGTCCCGGGTGCGTCCCTTGTGCTTGAGAAAAAAATCGGCCTTGCGGATGATGCGGCTCAGCTTGGGAACGGCGGACGCATCCCCGATCACCCCCAGGGAGAGGAGTGCCTGGCGGCTTACTTCGCCGTCCTCGTCATCGACAGCTTCCAGCAGGACCTGGACCGCGCCGCTGCCGCCGATCCGGGTCAGGGCCCGGATCGCCTCGCGGCAGACCCGGGTGTCCTCGTGGTGCAGCAGTTCGTTGAGATGGCGGGCGGTACCCGGGTCACGGATTTCACCGAGGATGGTGGCAGTATTTCGCACCACGTACCAGCGTTCATCCCGGATGTATTCAAGCAGGGTCGGAACCGCCTGGGGCCCCTGGCGGATCAGGACCGCGGCGAGCTGTTTACGGATGCCGGCATCGGTTTCCCGGGCCAGATGATCCATCAGTCGCGGGGTGGAGCGTTGCTTGAGAAAGGCGAGGATGCTGACCAGCAGCTGCCGGTGCTTGTCCGGCAACTGCGGTTCGCAGAGAAACGCGATCAGGAAATCGATGGTTTCCACGTCGCAGATCTGCTGCAGGGCGTGCAGGGCGAATTCGCGTCGGACCTGTTCCTGGTCGCGATCAGTGACCAGTCGGCAGAGCAGGGCCAGTGCTTCGAGCAGCAGCAGCCGGTCCTCCGGGGTTCGATGCCGCAGCGCCAGGGGGACCAGTTCCTCCAGCAGACCGCGAAACTGCTGTTCATCCCGCGTCTGGCGCAGTTGAGCCAGAACCTCCTGCAGACTGCGTTTTTCATCCGGCAGGTCGCCGCCACCGGCCGCTTCGTCGGGGCCTTCCTCTCCCTCGCCACCGGTCCCGGCGGCCCTGGCCGTTTCGATTTCCTGTTTGCGTTGGAGGATACTTTTCAGGTCGGTTTCGTTGACCCAGATGGTGGTCACCTGCTGCCGCAGCAGGATCTCCTTGATGCCCCCGGCGTTGCGGATTTCGGCCGGATCGGTGGTCAGCGCGCGACCGAAAGCAAGCAGGTCGGCCACTGTCAGGTCGGGAAGGACCAACAGGTGCTGGACCAGCCTGGAAAAGAGGAAAGCGGCCAGTTTCTTCAGCACCTGGTTGTTCTTGTCGACCGCCGTGTCGGCCAGGAAAAACCCCTCCTTGCGAACCGTGCAGACCAGGCTGTCGCCACTTTCCAGCAGCGGCAGAAAGGCATTTCGGGTATCGCCGGCCGCACTCTTGAGAGCCGGATGCCCGGCCGGATAGTACTGGACCGCCTTGATCAACCGGGTCAGTTCGCGCAGGGCGGTCGCGAGTTGTGGCGGGGCGGTCTGGGTCACGGGTTCACTCGGGATAAAGGGCTGTTAAGTGCCTAACATACCTTGTCGAAAGTCCCTTGTAAATTCCTTTGCCGTTATCCCTGCGGATTCGTGTCGCCCTCTTCGGTCATGCAGAAACCGCTGTCATGGATGCCGTGGTCCTCGGCCCGGTACATCTCATCGATCAGGTGTTGGTAGCGTTCACGGACGATTTTCCGTTTCAGTTTCAGCGTCGGGGTTATTTCATCGCCGGCAAAATCGCGGGACATCAGGGTGAAACGCTTGACGTGCTGGAAGGAGGGCAGCCCCTCCTGCAGTCGGTCGATGCGACGGCGCAGCAGGTCGAGAACCCGGGGGTTGCTGACCAGTTCGCAGTGATCGCTGTAGCTGATATTCTTCCGCCGGGCGTAACTTTCCAGGTTGTCGAAGTTGGGAACCAACAGCGCGACCAGGAAGGGCTTGCGGTTGCCGAAAAGAAAGGCGTTGGCGATGAACTTGTCGCTCTTGAGCCGGTTTTCGATGATCTGCGGAGCGATATTTTCACCGCCGGCGGTGATGATCAGGTCTTTTTTGCGGTCGGTTACGGCCAGATAGCCGTCCGCGTCGATTTCGCCGATGTCACCGCTGTGGAGCCAGCCGTCGATCAAAACTTCGGCTGTTTTTTCCGGGTTCTGCCAGTACCCTTTGAAAACCGTTTTGCCGCGGATCAGGATTTCGCCGTCAGCGGCCAGTTGCAGCTCGGTACCGCTCATCACCCGGCCGACGGTCCCGAGGCGGGTGCCGCGGGGGTGGTTGACGGTGATGCCGGCGGCGGTTTCGGTAAGGCCGTAGCCTTCGTAGATCGGCAGTCCCGCGGCGTGGAAAAATTCAGCGACCCGGCGCGACAGCGGGGCGCCTCCGGAGACGAAAAAGCGGATTTTCCCTCCGAGCGGTTGGCGCAGTTTGGAAAAAACCCTGGCGCGCGCCAGCCGGGTGATCAGGGTCAGGCCGGCCGACGGCGTGCGGCCGGCCTGTTCCGCGGCCAGGTGGGCAGTCGCGGCCTTGAGGGCGCCGAAAAAGAGCTGCTTTTTCAGCCAGGGGCCGCTCAGGATCCGTTCCATGACGCGCGCGTACATTTTTTCAAACAGTCGCGGCACACTGATGACCACGGTTGGACTGATCTCCTGGAGGTTGGCCGGTACACTGTCGATCCCCTCGGCATAGTTGATCACCGCTCCCTGCTGGAGCATGTAGTAATAGCCGTCGACCCGTTCGAAGATGTGGGAGAGCGGCAGAAAGGAGAGGCAGGAATCCTCTTCGCCGATGTCGAAGCTGTCGCGTGCCGCCTCGATGGCCGAAAGGATGTTGCCGTGGGTTAGCATCACTCCCTTGGGCGGCCCGGTGGTTCCCGAGGTATAGATGATCGAGGCCAGGTCATCGCGCCGGATGGCATCCAGGCTCTGCTGGAGCATGTCGTCGTTGACCGCCGGTGCGAGGAAGCGGTCGAGCGGCAGGACTTCCCGCCGGTCGAAGCAGCCCCGCAGCAGGATGATCTTTTCCAGTTGCGGCAGGGTTTCCTCGGCCTGCAGCAGTTCGGCCGCCATGGCCTCATCATGGATGAAGAGGAACCGGCTGCCGGAATCGGTGAGAATGTGGGCGACCGCGGCCGGTCCCTCGGTGTGGTAGACCGGCACCGTCAGCCCGCCGCAGGCCATGATCGCCAGGTCGGCGAACGCCCACTCCGGACAGTTGGGAGCCATGATCGCGACCCGCTCGCCGCGTTTGAGCCCAAGGGCCTGCAGGCCGCCGGCATAGCGTCTGACCTGGCTGCTGAACTCCTTCCAGCTGATATCGACCCAGACGTTGTTCTGCTTGCGGCGCAGGGCGGTGCGTTCTGCTCGGGCGGGGGCCAGTTTGAGAATCGATGTCGGGATGCTGTTGTTCATATAGTGCCTCCGGGTTGGGGTTCGGGAGCGGGATGGGGGGCATGACGTTCCGATGGTGTCCGCGGGGCCGAGTCCCAGTGGAGCCGATCCCCGCTGTCAAAAGGTAACTTGCAGCTTATCACTTGAATTATACCCGACAGTTGCCGGCTTGACAGGGAGGCGGCGAACTGGCATGAAGAAGCATGGTTCTTGGTATTACCGGAAATATCGCCAGCGGCAAGAGTCGCATCGCCCGTCTGTTCGGAGAATTGGGAGCAGCGGTCGTCAGCGCCGACCTGCTGGCGCGGGAGGCGGTGGCGCCCGGCAGCGGGGCCCTGCGGCAGATTGTCGATCGTTTCGGCAGGGGCGTGCTGCTTGCTGACGGCGAGCTCAATCGCGCGGCGCTGGGACAGCTGGTCTTCGCTGACCCGGTTGCCCGGCGGGACCTGGAGGCGATCACCCACCCCGCCATCGCCGATCTGGCGGTGCGGCGACTGGCCGCATTGCGGGCGGAAGGTCCGCCGTTGATCGTCTACGAAGCCCCGCTGCTCTACGAGGCCGGGGCCGAAGACCGGGTCGACAGGGTGCTGGTGGTGACGGTTGACCCGAAGGTGCAGCTGGCCCGGCTGATGGCCCGCGATCAGCTCGACGCGTCCGCCGCCCGGCAGCGTATCGAGGCGCAGTTGCCGCAGGATCTCAAGGCCGCCCGCGCCGATTACGTGATCGACAACTCCGGCCGCTGGCAGGACTGTGCCGCACAGGTGCGGGCGCTCTACGAGCGGGTAAGAAGGGAAGGCAAAGGTGAAGGCTAAAGGCTAAAGGATCGAGGATCGAGGATCGAGGGGTTTGCCTTGAACCTTGAACCTCGCACCTTGAACCTATTTTTCGAGAAAGTCGCTGATCCGCTTCAGGGTGTCTTCGAGTTGCGGGTTTTCATCGATGGTCAGTACGTGCGGGACATCGGGACCATAGCGGAAGAAATGTTTTTCTCTGCTGGCGAGCCGGTTGAAGATCTCTTCGGCGCTTTGCGGATCAACGGTCTGATCCCCCTCGGCGCAGAGAACCAGGGTCGGGGTTTCGATGCCGGCAAGCTGTTTCTGCAGTTCATTGCGCAGCAGGTTGATCTGCTCGACGCCGGCCAGCGGCCGCCGGTCATAGAAGTAGGGGGCCAGGTCCTCGGGTTTGGGCTGCTGCTGGAAAGCCTTGAGATATTTCAGCCAGCCCGCCAGCGGGGCCAGGTAGTGGCGCAGGCGCAGGTAGGGGGAAAGTAGCACCAGGCGCTGCAGCGGAGCCCGGGTCGCGGCCATCAGCACCAGCAGGGCCCCGGTGCTGGAGCCGACCGCGGCCACCGACCGTCCCCCGGCGGCCAGTAATTCCACGCCCCGGCAGACCGTATCGAGCCATTCCCGCCACGAGCGGTCGGCGAGGTCCTCGGGAGTGGTGCCATGTCCCGCCAGGCGCACCGCCAGGCAGTCATGTCCCTCCCGGGCCAGGCGGCGGGCCGGATGCAGCATTTCCCAGGGGGAGGCGCTGAAACCGTGGACCAGCAGTACCGGGGATTTTTCCTCGCCCCGGCCGGGCAGAAAGAAGGGCAGGTTGGCGGGGTGGCTGACACCCTCCTGCCGGGACTGGTCGCGCCATTGTTCGAGTTGTTCGCTGATCTTCCCGGTTGTCGGCATTTCTGGTTTCCTCTGGATTGCTCACCAGTCTATCCGCTTGGAAAGAGAAAATCCAACCCCCCTGGATGTATGAACGGCGGCGAAGGGCCAAAGGCGAAGGGCCAAAGGAGCCCCCACCCCCTTGAGCCTTGAGCCTTGAGCCTTGAGCCGACAAAAAAAATCCCCCGACCTGCCGGCCGGGGGATTTTTTTTGGGGGAGTGAGGCGCGGTTACTTGTGGTAGCCGAGGCGCAGTGACAGTTCTTCACCGGCTTCGGTCACCAGCGGGATCAGCTCTTTTTCGATCCGCTCCATTGACAGGCGCATCGACGGTCCGGAGACGCTGATCGCGCCGACGATGCGGCGGGTGTAGTCACGGATCGGGGCGGCGACGCAGCGCACGCCGGGATCCATCTCTTCGTTGTCGATGGCGTAGCCCTGTTCGGCAACCTTTTCCAGCTCCTGGCGCAGCTTGTCCCGGTCGGTGAAGGTCGTCGGGGTGTACTGCTTCAGGTTATGCGGCAGGGTTTCCTCCAGCTCTTCTTCTGAGAGATGAGCGAGGTGGACCTTGCCGGAGGCGGTGCAGTAGGAGGGCAGTCGGGAGCCGACCCTTGAGACGACCCGCACGGTGAGATCGGTTTCGACCACG
The DNA here is from genome assembly GCF_002093115.1 of Geothermobacter hydrogeniphilus. Lineage (NCBI taxonomy): Bacteria > Pseudomonadati > Thermodesulfobacteriota > Desulfuromonadia > Desulfuromonadales > Geothermobacteraceae > Geothermobacter > Geothermobacter hydrogeniphilus. The sequence continues at coordinate 57,964 of NZ_NAAD01000017.1, forward strand.
TCAAGGTAGACGATGTAGCCTTCCTTGAAGATCGCCACGTAGGAGGTCTCGTTGCAGGCGCCGACCAGTTTTTCCAGAATCGGTTTGGCCTGACGCAACAGCCCCATCTGCTTGATGAAGGTCTGGCCGAGTTCCAGAGACTTGAGGCCGAGGCGGTAGTTCTCGGTGGCCCTGTTCTGCTCGATGTAGCCGCGTGATTCCAGCGTCGCCAACAGGCGGAAGACGTTGTTCTTGTGCAGCTTGAGCCGCTTGGACAGCTCGGTGACGCCGAGTTCGTCGACATCGTCGTGAAACTGTTCGAGCAGGTCGAGGGCGTGCGACACGGCCTGAATGATATATTCGGATTTTTCTTTTTTTGCCATTTTTCCAGTTCCCCTCTAGAAGGATTTCAGCGGGCAAGACTCACCATCTTATTCAAACCGGGCCGCTTGTCAAGGCCAAAGCGAAACTTCCGTGTTTCGTCTCGTCAAACAACCGGTTGCGGTGGCGATTTTTCGTTTGAACTGCTCAATTTCAAGCATGTCTAGGAGATAATAAAATGCCGTTCTATACTTGTCAACCGTAGCTGGAAGAATAATGGCACTATCCTGAATCGTCGGAAACATCTTGTTTTGACAGATGTTTAGGCCTTTCGCGCGTTGAATTCAGGTCGGCCATCGAAATTCTTTACCTAGTTTTTAAAAAAAAATCAAAGCAAACTTTGTGCCGCCGGGTTCAGGCCTCTGTCCCGGTTCCCGGGTTTGGCCCTTCATTTTTCATGACTTCGCGCAGGACGCTGGTCGCGTAGCTGCCGCGGGGCAGACTGAAGCCGAGCAGCAGTCCGTCAGATGTTGCCCGCAGTTCGACGTCGTGCAGCGGCACCCGCAGCGGGCGGCGTTCCCCGGTCATGGTCAGTCCCCGGCCGAGCTTGAAGTCGGCCGGCTTAATCCCTTCCTTGTCGAGCAGACCCTCTTCGAGCAGGCCTGCCTGCCCGGCGGCGAGCTGCACCTTGTGGCCGACCAGTGCCCCGGTCGGGCTGATTTCAAAGGCGTCCGCGCGGGGTTGTTCGGCGGCCGCGTCCTCGACCCTGAAGCAGGCGCCGTTGGCATGCTTGTAGGCCCAGTCTCCGGGCCAGAGACGTTCCAGGCTCTGCAGCCGCATGGTCACCAGACGGTCGAAGAGTCGCGACTGCACGGCCGAGAGATAGAGCCGCAACCGTTTGTGCGGCAGCGCCAGCACCGCCTGTTCGGCGCCTCGACCGGCGAGCAGCTGCTGCAGCATCCGGCGTTCGTCGCGCATCCGGCCGGGCAGGATGTCAACCACTCCGCGCAGGTCGTTGCGGGCGAACCGTTCGGCGGCTTCGCGCCAGCGGTCGTTGCTGATCTGTTTCGGGTCACCGATCACCAGCGCAATAACCCGGTCATACTCCCGCCGCAACAGTGCCCGGCCGATCTGCGCCGAGTTGCCGAGAACCCCGTAGCGTTGTTCACCGAACAGGTTCGGTACCCCGAGATCCTGCAGCACCGCGAGGGTTTCCGTCGCTGATTGTTCGGCCCCCTCGACAGTGTCGCGGATGAGGATGCGGAAGCGGTTGCCGGCCAGGTGGCCGAGACGCAGCTTGTTGCCGTGCAATGTCGCGTCGAGCAGGGTCACCCCGGGCAGATCAAGGGTCGTGGCATCGGTGGGGGACAGGCCGGGGATCGAAATCGTCTGGATGGTGGTGGCACGGGCATCCTTGAGTCCGGCGTAGCCGAGATCCCGCTCCCGGACCCTGAAGAAGCGGGCCAGCTGAAAGAGCAGCTCGGGGGTGCTGAGGCCGGTTTTCCGCAGCCGCAGGTAGAGATGTTCACCGCTGCCAGACGGCTGGTAGAGGGGGATTTCCTCGACCTGGAAATCCTCGGCGCAGAGCTTGATCCGGCCGCCGGTTCCGGCGAAGGCGGAGGTCAGGTAGATCGGTTCAGCCATGGGCCAGCCAGCGCAGTCGAAAACCCTTTTCAAACTCCGGCGGCTGCAGCAGTTCCGGGGCGAGCTGCGCGGCGCGGCGGTAGTGGAAGAGGTAGATCGGCTGTCCCATTTCGAGAAAACGGCGCATGTACTTGGAGATCGGGTAGTCACCGAGATCGGTGCTGCAGACGGCTGCCTGCAGGTTTTCGTAACCAGTGACCGCGGGGATGATGTCGGCTACCATCTCGGCGTAGTCGGCAAAATCGGTGGCGAAAAAGAACTCGCCACCGGGGGCCAGGTAGCAGCGCAGCAGTTCAAGAAAATGGTTGTTGACCAGCCGCCGGCCGCGATGGCGTTTTTTCGGCCAGGGGTCGGGGCAGTTGATGATCACCCCGAAGAGGGACTGAAGGGGGATGAACCGGTCGAGCAGGTAGCGGGCCTCGGCGCGCATCACCCGCACGTTGTCGAGCCGGTTCTGTTCGACCCGGCGGCAGGTTTTCAGGCAGCCCTTGTTGTAGATGTCGATGGCGAGGTAGTTGCGGTCGGGATGGCGGGCCGCCAGTTGGACGATAAAGTCGCCGATGCCGCAGCCGATTTCCAGCCAGAGCGGTTGTTTTCGCGGAAAGGCGGCATCGATGCCTGCCGTCGGCCATTGCTCTTCACGCAGAAAAACTGCCGATTCGATGGGGATGATCCGCTGGGTCATGGCTAAAGCACGGCCTTCAAAGACTCCAGTTCCGCCATCAGCCGCGTGAAATCCTCACCGGTCAGGCTCTGCGCTCCATCACAGAGCGCCTTCGCCGGGTCGGGGTGGACCTCGACCATCAGGCCGTCGGCCCCGGCCACCAGGGCGGCCTTGCCCATGATCGGCACCAGGAACCGTTTGCCGGTGGCGTGCGAGGGATCGACGATGATCGGCAGGTGGCTCATCTGCTTGATCAGCGGCACCACCGACAGATCGAGGGTGTTGCGGGTCGCCTTTTCAAAGGTGCGGATGCCCCGCTCGCAGAGCACCACTTTGTTGTTGCCTTCGGCGACGATATATTCAGCGGCGGCCAGAAACTCTTCCAGGGTCGCGCTCATGCCGCGCTTGAGCAGCACCGGAAAGCCGGTCTTGCCGACCTCCTTGAGCAGGTCGAAATTCTGCATGTTGCGCGCCCCGACCTGCAGCATGTCGGCGTGTTCGCAGATCGCCGGCAGCTGTTCGATACGCATCACCTCGGTCACCACCGGCAGGCCGCTGGCATCTCCGGCGGCGCGCAGCAGTTTGAGTCCCTCGATCCCCAGTCCCTGGAAACTGTGCGGTCCGGTACGCGGTTTGAACGCTCCGCCGCGCAGCATGTCGGCGCCGGCCTGCTTGACAATGCGGGCGCCTTCGAGCATCTGTTCCTCGGTCTCGATGGAGCAGGGCCCGGCGATGATCACCGGTGGATGATCGGCGCCGAAAACGGCACTGCCGACCTGGACGGCGGTTGACTCAGGATGAAAGTCACGCGAGACCAGCTTGTAGGGTTTGCTGACGTGGATCGTTTCCCGCACTCCGGGCAGGTTGCGGATGGTGGTGTCGTCAACGTAGCCCTGATTGCCGAGGACGCCGATGGCGGTGCGCAGCGAACCGGGAATCGGCTCGGCCTGCAGTCCCATCGCTTCGACGGCCTTGAGAACCCGGTCGATCTGCGCTTCGGTGGCGGTGTGATGCATGACGATCAGCATGTCGGAATACTCCTTGGTGGTATGAACCCCGGTTCAGGTCAGGGCTAATCTAACTCCCGGCGGTAGCGATGGCAACTTTTTTCCCGGTTCGTTGCGGGCGTCGGTACGAACCGCTATAGTCATCCGTGTTGAACGTCACCCGGAACCACTGCAAGGAGTCAAGCCATGACCAACCTCCGTGCCGCCGTCGTCTCGCTGTTGATCCCGCTGTTGCTGCTGACCGTTGGCTTCGCCGTTACGGCCCGCGCCGACGATGCCCGGGGACGTCAACTGCTCAACGCTCTCGGCTGCAAAGGCTGCCATTCCTTCGAAGGGAGCGGCGGCTCAATCGGTCCCGCCCTGGATGGTATCGGCAAGCGTCTCACCGCCGCCGCCATCAAAGCTCAGCTGCTGCATCCGAAGAAGAACAATCCGAATTCGATGATGCCCGGTTACGGCTATCTGCCTCCGGCCGATCTCGCCGCCGTAGCGGCCTTTCTCGCCGGGAGGAAATGAGACAGGTTCGAGGCGCAAGGATCAAGGTTTTAACCTTGGACCTTGAGCCTCGAGCCTCGAACCTTTCAGTTCAACAACCGTAATCTCCGGTCGGCAGAAGATGCGGACCGGCAGGATCGAGGTGCCGAGCCCGCGGGAGACGTAGAGGGGAGTCCGGGTCGGGCCGACGTGAAACAGTCCGGCGACGAAGCGGCCCGAGTAGCGCGGCAGGTAGAGGGGGGGGAGCAGCGGCAGGCGCACCTGCCCGCCGTGGGTGTGGCCGCAGAGGATCAGGTCGACGGCGGGATCGAGCAGGCGATGTTCGAAGGCCGGCACATGGGAAAGCAGCAGGTTGAAGGCCGTCGGATCGGTCTGGCGCAGCAGGCGGCGGAGGCTGTCGCTGCCGGACGGGTAATCGAGGCCGAGAATGTTGAAGGGAATCCCCCTGACAGAGACCGGCCGCGTTTCGTTGATCAGCAGTTCGACGCCGCGGGCGGCGAATTTGCGGCGCAGGTTCTCGCCTTCCAGCCGGGCCCAGTATTCCCAGTTGCCCTGCACCGCCAGGATCGGGGCGATGCCTTTGAGCAGGGACAGAAAACGCTGCACCTCGTGCAGGTTGCGACGCAGTTCGAGGTAGTCGCCGGTCAGCAGCAGCAGGTCGGGGGTGAGGGCCCGCACCCGTTCGGCGATCGAACGATGATAGCTGCCCAGACTGCCGATATGCAGGTCGGTGAGCTGCACCAGCCGCAACGTTCTGCCCGGCGGCAGCCTGTCAGTGGTCAGCCTGACCCGCACGGTCTGCGCCGCGCGGGGTTCATAGATCATGCCGTCGCCGACGAAAGCGGCGCCGACACCCAGCAGTCCTCCCTGCAGCAGACGCCGTCTCGTTATCCGCGGTGCTGTTTTTGATGTTGTCCGATCCATCTCTCGTGGCAGTTTATCATACCCAAATCCACCGGCAATTTCGGAATTCGGATGTCGTTACGGATGAATCTGCTTCGTTACCTTCACCGGTTCGGTACTCAACGTAGCTCGGCTACGTTTCCGCCCGAATCGGCACGGCGCCTCGCATCTCCACCCGTCCCGTCATCCTCGGTTCGCAAAACAGCCGGTGGATTTGGGTCATACTTATCGACAATGCTTGCCTGCCTGTCCGATTTTGGATATAGTTGACAAGATTTGTCAGCGATATCAACCAAGGAGGCCGGAAATTTACCATGGAAACCAGTATCCCCGTATGCAACGGCGTTGACTGGGTCGGCGTGCGTCATGCCGATCTGAAAGTCTTCGACGATCTCTTCCCGACTCACAACGGGACCACCTACAATGCCTACCTGGTTCGCGGCAACGACAAGGTCGCGTTGATCGATACCGTCAAGGAGCCCTTTGCCGATGAATTCTTCAGCAAGGTCGGCGAACATGTCAGACCCGAGGATGTCGACCTGGTGGTGGTCAACCACACCGAGCCGGACCATTCCGGGGCGCTGGCACAGCTGCTGGATAAGAACCCTGAAATTGTGGTCTACTGCACCAAGGCGGCGGAGAATTTCCTCAAGCAGTTGATCAACCGGCCTTTCAAGTGCCACGTGGTCAGTGACGGCGAAGAACTCGACCTCGGCGGCAGGACCCTGCGCTTCCTCCTCGCTCCCTACCTGCACTGGCCGGACACCATGTTCACCTACCTGGTGGAAGAGAAAACCCTCTTTTCCTGCGACGCCTTCGGTTCCCACTATTGCCCGCGACGCCTGTTCGATGACGAAATCGCCGATTTCTCCTACGATTTCTTCTTCTACTTCGACTGCATCATGCGCCCTTTCAAGGACAAGATCCGTGATGCCGTCGCCAAGGTGGATGATCTCGACATCGACATCGTCGCTCCGTCGCATGGACCGATCCGCCGCCAGTCGGGGCGCAACGCCATCAACGCCTACAAACGCTGGGCGGCTCCGGCCCCGGGGACCGACAAGCCGCGCGCCCTGCTGGCGGTACTCTCCTCGCACGGCAACACCCGCAACATGTCCGAGGTGATTCGCGACGAGCTTGAGCGGCAGGGTTTCGAGGTGATCCCCTTTGCCCTCTCCGACATGCGCGACGACGATTACCGCAACGTTCTCGAACAGGCCGATGTGCTGATCATCGGCACGCCGACCATCCAGCGTGACGCTCCGCCGCAGGTCTGGCACGCCCTGGCGCTGCTTTCCTCGGTGACGCCGAAGGCGAAAATGGCCGCGGTTTTCGGTTCTTTCGGCTGGAGCGGCGAGGCGGTGAAGATGGTTGAACAGCGGTTGCTGGGGCTGAAATACAAGCTGGCCGCCGACAGCATCTCCTTCCGCTTCACCCCGACCGCGGAGAACCTCGAGACCTGCCGCAAGTTTGCGGGGCATATCGCCGGTACGGTACTCTGCGAAGAGTAGTGCGAGGGCTGATGAAAAGCACCCGTCTGCTTCGTTGCTTTTGGCAGCTTGCAGGCGGGTGTTTTTTTGATTATTCCCAGGGGCCCGACACCTTGAAATCGACACCGTCTCCGGCCGCGATCATACTGACCATGTAGACCACAGTATCCTGACCGCGGTCAAAGACCCAGGCCTCGACGAACCTGCCGTTCTCGGCCGACACCTGGCGGAACTCAGTCAGCTTCAGGGGGATCTTCTGGTGTTTTTCCTGTTCCATCGACTTGATGCGGATGGCGATGTCTTTCGCCAGGACCTCGTCAGCTGCCGTCGGCCCAGGTGTGCCGATGATGGTCCTGCGCACAATCACCCCCTGATCATTCTCCGCGACCTTCTCCATCCGGAACGGACTGCCGGCATCCGCCGCTATCCTGTTGGCGTTGCGCATCGCCAGGTTGGCGGTGGCGTTCGGAGCGCAGGCGTTGAGCAGCAGGGTTGTGGTGACAAGAGCCAGAAGAGTTGTCAGTTGTTTCATAGTTTTTCCTTCCGCGTTCCGGATTACAATGAGACGATGACCAGTTCGGCTCCGGTTCGTTTGACCGCGGGTTTCAACTCGGCGCCGGCGCTCTGATCCCCCAGAAAGGCGATGTGCAGGTGCTGCAACGCGTTGTCGGGGATCTCCTTGACGGCGTTGATGAGCACAACCTTGGTGAGCGTGTGATTGCTTCCGATGACGGCAATGTACTGTTCTCCGCCCTCGGCCGCGAGCAGCAGCAGGGCTTGCCTGAGAATTTCCGTGTTGTGTCCACCGCCTACCGCGATCGCTAGTCCGTCACCGATCAGTCCGTGGGAAGGGATCTCGGCGACAATGAATTCGCTCCGTCCGAAAGCCTTGGAAATTTTCGGTTTTATTGAGGTCTTTGGCGCGGCACAGCCGTACAGGCTGATGGCCAGGCTGATGAGAACCAGAAGAACATAACGTTTCATGAATCCCTCCATGGATTGGGGTTGAGAGGAGCGCTTCATGCACTCCTTGTGAAGTCGATCAAGCTGTAGTTTCAGGAGACAATGTAAAATGCGCCCTGTGCGTATCTAATTCATATGTCTCCGTGGAATTGGCTTCTGTATTGGCGGGGACACGACTTTCTCCAAAGGAATTTTTTCTTCTTCCGGCAGGGGGGTGATGGCAACCGAGTCGATCAGGTGTTCAAAAAGCTTACGATGCCTGCGGTAGAGAGGTCCCTCCCAGGATTCCGTGACCACCGGGGAGCTGAACTGGAACTCCAGGTGATAGCTGGTGTCGGCGATGGGGAGGTACCAGGTTTCTGAAGCCATTGGATAGGATTGCCATTCGTATTGCAGGACAGAGGTCGTGACCGTCCAGTGATTGGGGCCGCGTTGAATCTCTTCGGTCGTGAAGGAAGATCCGGGGTAATAACCGATGACTTTTTTATCCTGTGCGATATTTTCTTTGATGGGCCAGTCCTTGAGATACACCACGTATTGGTAACCGACAGAGTCGGCTTTGCAGATGTTGGAGAATGAAAGGAAATTTTCCTGGAATTTTTCGGAAAAGTTCTGGTACGGGACTGTGAAACTGGTGAAAGTTATCGGTTTGTAGCTTCCGCTGTTTGGTTGGTAGTCGTAAGAGAATAGGGCGCGACCATTTTTTTTAATGGTATCTGTTGTAAACGTTTCTTTGAAAGGAGGTCTGAAGACTTGTCTCAGGTCTTTGACCTGAAACTCAATGAGGTTTTTTGTTCGATAGTTACAGGGCATGATTCCATTTCCCCGGATCCAGTCATGTTTGAGGCGGTACCTGTTCAGAAAGTTAAGGCTATAGGTCTCGTAGGTGACCACGCCCCGCGGTTGGTTGGCGAACGGGTCATCCCCCCCCGGGGGGACGTAGAGGCAACAGGCGCTCAGCAGTGTGGAGACAAAGAGGGTGATGATGAGTTTCATGGCTGCGAGCTCCGGTAGAGGATGGCAGTTCTTGGTTGGGTCGAGCGCTGTCGGTTGGCTTGTCTGATCCTGTTCAACTCGGCCGGGGTCTTGCCGATATCCTGGTAGCTGAACCCCTTTTCGATCCTGTCGCATCCCACCGCCCCGCTGCCGTAACAGCTGTGAGCGCTGTTGGCGGTGGTCAGCATCCGCGGCACTTCGAGGATTGACGACCAGGTGTCCCCCGGTTGAAAACCGATCAGGGTGCCGACAAAGTCATTGGGCATGAGGTAGTTGTCGGGTTTGGCATCGGGTGAGACTGTCCTTGACATCTCCTGAAGTTGGCTGGAAGAAAGAGGAGCCCCCCTGGTTTTTATTTGCAAGTGTTTGTCAAGAACTCCTCTTTTAGCGAGAATTTCAAGAGCATTCCGCTGCACCAGCGTGCCCCGGCTGTGGGCGAGGGAAATGGCTGAATTCTGGCCCTGGGTTTCCAGCATGTCCGCGTAGCCATAGTCGTAGTTGCTGTACCCCAGGCTACCGGCCAGGTGTTTTTCGTAGCCGGCGATCAGCCACTCGGAGAGCAGGCCGTTCGATTCTTCGTAATACATCAGGTAGGCGTCTTTTTTCGTTTTGCCGTGGGTGTCTATGTAGATCTTGTCTGTCACGTCCGAGTTCTGAATGACCAGTTCGCCGGCCCGCTGCAGTCCATTCATGATTCCATTGACACCCAGGATCATGTTGTCCCCTGCGGGGATGTCTTCCAGTCGAACTTCCTCGAACTGGATGTTTTTTGCCCCGGATGCCAGCGTCCGGTTCGGGTTGAGATCATCGGCGATGGTGTTATTGATGGTCTCCGTCGCCTTTGCAACGGCCTGCCGGTCGCTCATGCCGGCCGCTTTCAGTTTGTCCGCTTCCTTTGCAATGGCCTGGTAATAGGCCTTGAAATCGAAGGTGCAGGGTTCCTCTCTGCAGACGACCTTGTAAAGCTTCGGATCAGTCTTGAACATCACGCGGCGCGCTTCATCGATATCCATGGTGGCGACCTGAAAGACAGTGTCGCGGACCTCCTTGCGGTCTTTCAGGTCCTCTTTTTCGCTCGCCCCGTCAAAGGCGGTTATTTTTTCATGACTTCCTGAGGCTTCGCGCCTGAGTCCCTCGATATCTCCCGCCTCCGTTGTTTCAATGGTCCCCTGGCTGACGACCGCGTAGGTTGTTGAGTTCTGTTTGCCATCATCTTGCACTGACGTGGTGAGAGCATGGGTCATTTCGCGGACTGAGTCGTACTTGCTGGTCAGCATTTCCGTGTCAAGGGTGAGTCCGGTGGACCTGGAATCCAAATCAGCGTAGTTTTCCAGATTTTGCCATTGAAGTGAAGTTGTTTTAAGGAGATTGTTTTCAGGTACAGCGGTTGAAACAATGGCGCCGCCCTCAAGGCTCGTGCTCTCGGCAACATTGATGTGAAATCCACCGTTTCCGGCAAAGATGCCGCTTTGGTTTTCCACGCCCCGATATTGACTGTTGACGTGCATGCGGTTGTTGGTCAGTCCTCCAGTACCTGCTCCGGTGCCTATTGGAAGCTGAAGGGAGCCGCCCATGCTTTTGTTGTTGAAAAGGTAGCTGTCGCTTGATTGCCGGCTCTGGATGAAAAGATCGCCGCTGACATCGATATCAGCACGCCCCGCTTCAATTCTTGCCCCGGCAAGGCGCGTGTCGCCGCCACTGAAAGAATTGAATGATTGCACGGCGGTCAGAACTGAATCGATCTGTTTCACAGTCTGCCCATCTGTTTTTTCCCGCTCCAGATTCCCTTCCGCAAACAGGCCCACCCCGCCTCCCCGGCTGGAAAGACCGGCTTTTGTTCCCAGACTCCAGCCGGAAGATTTGAATCGACTCTCTTCATGGGTTACTTCCTGGGCACTTTCCAGAGAAATGTCTCTGGCGGCAGACAATTCGATATCTCTGGCACGCGCCATGGTTCCCGTGATCCTGATATCACCTGCGTGCTGATTGTTTCCGGTTGCGTTGATCCGCAAGCTGTCGCCAGCCTCCAGTTGACTCGAGAGAATGGTTTTCTTCTGTGAATACGAGGAGTCCTCTTTGCTTTGCGACCCGGCGGAAAGGTTCAGTACGATGCCCTTCGGCAATTCCTTCTTTACAATGGATCCGGCGGCTTTTTTTATCTCCTTGCGATTCATCCGGAGATTCAGCACTGTCTGGGCGGCCTTCAGTTTACGAACCACCGTAGCGACATTCTTGTCGATAGCGGCCCTTTTTGCCTGGGCGGAGATTGTCGATGCCGTTGAAAGAATAGCTCCCTCGAGCCCAATGGAGAGCCCGGACTTGTCCCATGAATGTCGTTGTAAGTCCTGGGTGATATTCTCTCCCGGTGTGATGGTGATAGATTCTCCCTGAAGATTCATGCTGCCGTCCGCAATCAAACTGGCTCCTTTGATGGTGAGCTTTTCTCCAGCAAGCAGGTTCAGATTGCCTTCGATACTGCCCAGCAGGCTGCCCGTGGAGAAGCGTCCCTGATCCTTGATCAGATCATGCTGTTTTTCCTGTCCCAGGGTGACTGATAAACTGCCGTTGGAGAGAACCCCCGATTTTTCGTCGCTATGGTGAAAAAAAGACGCCGAAAAATTATCAGCCGTCGTGATATTCAGGCCTTCTCCTGCTGACAATTGGACGTCACCGCTCCCAGCAATTTCACTCCCCCGCACCAGCAGATCCTTCCCCGCCGCCAGCTCCACCCGGCCGCCGGAGAGATCGCTGCCGACGGCCAGGTCGGCGTGGCGGCTGCTGTCGGTGGAGCGGGCGCGGTGGGTGAACAGGGAATGGGTGCGTTGGTCGTCGTGATAGTCGTAATCGTGCCGCTCGTGCGCCTCGTCGACGCGGATGCCGCCGGGGGTGATGAGCCGCAGGGTGCCGGTTTCTCCGGTCTGCAGGGAAGAGCCGCGGATGGCGACGGCGTCGGCATCGGTGGCGGCAGAGGCGATGAGCAGATCTTGCCCGGCGGCGAGGCGGCTGCCGTGGACGGTTTCATCGGCGATTTCCAGATCACTGCCGGAGCGTCTGCCGCGGACATGCCGCGACGTCTCGTTCCGATCCCGGACGGTGTCGATCCGCACGCCCCGGTCGCCGATCAGGGCGAGGTTGCCGCCCGCGTCCAGTTCGGCGCCTTGGGTGTCGAGTTTCCCGGAGCTCAGCAGTTGCAGGTCGCTTCCGCTTTTCAGCTGACTGGTCAGCTGCCGCTTCTGTTGTCGGCGATAGCTGAAACGGCGGCCGCTGCTGCTGGTTTCGGTCCCGGCGGCCAGGGTGCCGAGCCGCAGGTCGCTGACGCTTTCGAGCCGGGTTCGACCGCCGCTGTCCAGTTCGGCGGCGTTGATCTCCAGGTCCCCTTCGCTCTGCAGCCGCAAATCCCCTGCGGACTCGATCCGCCCCCGGCGGCCGACCAGGGTGGAACGGCTCCGGGCAGAGTCGCCGGTGCTCCCGATTTCGTTGGCGGCGGTATCGATCACCAGGTCACCGCCGCTTTTCAGGCTGACCCGCCCCCCGCGGATGGTCCCGGAATGAACACGCAGATCACCGCTTGTCCGCAGCCGCAGGTCGGCGAGACTGCTCAGGGCACCGGTGGTGTCGGCCCTGCCGGCAGTGATGCGCAAATCTTCCCCGGCCGTCACCGTGCCGCCGTTGCGGAATTCATCCAGGGTGCGGATCTCGACTTTTCCGGCCGCCAGCAGTGCTCCGTCCGGCTGCAGATCATCCGGCTGCAGCCGGGCCAGGTAGACCCGCGGCGCCCAGACCGTTTCGCTGCCGCCGTCCGGCAGGTCGACCCGTTGTTCCACCAGCCAGACGATATCGTGGCTCAGGGCCGCGACCTGCTCGTCGCTGAGGGCGATGCCCGGGGCCAGCCGCAGCTCCTCGGCGGCGGCGATGCCCGCGTCCATCAGCTGCCGGAAGCGGGCCGTGCCATCGCTTTTGTTGCCGGGGCGCGGTCGGGGCGCAGCCGCCAGCTGGTCGTGCACCAGCCGCTGCTCATAGAAACCGTCACCGAGACGTTTGCGGGTCTCTTCCGGGGTGATGCCGAGCCGCCCGAGCAGGTAATCGCTGGAGAGGAACTGCCCGTAGTCGGTGAAGCGCGGATCGCTCTCCACCAGGTAGGGTCGATCGGGGTCGGGGATGATGCTGAACAGGCCGTTCTGCGGCAGGTTCAGCCGCGGGCCGGTGCCGTCGGCCGCGCCGGCCGGTGAGGGCAGGTCGGCCCCCAGGGTGCTGCCGGTCAGGGGATGGCCGTTGTCGGGCAGCGGACTGTTGTCGAGACTGCCGGCGAAGATGCTGAGCCGGTTACCGGCGAGAATTTCGCCCGGCAGGGTGTCGATGACGGTGACCGTTTCGCTCGGCGGCCAGCTCCAGGTGGTGACATTGTTGCCGCAGTGAGGGTCGGTGCCGAAATCGCAGCTGTCGTGCCACTCGACGGTTGAGATCTTTTCTTCCCTGGTGACGCGATGCAGCTCAAAACCTCGATTGGAAATCCCGGCGACGGTCGTGTCGCCCTTGAAGGAGGTGCCGTTGACGACGAGATTCTCACCGGCCGAGACCAGCCCGGCGAGGTTGTCAAACCCGGTGCCGATTCGCAGTTCCATGTCGTTTCCGGCCAGGATGCGCGGCTGCGGCGAGACCAGGCTGAAGCGGTCTTCCCGCACGGTGGTGGTGACGGTGCGCGCGGTTTCGTTGTGGACCGTCAAGTCCCCCTTCGCCGGCAGGACGACGCTGATCTCCCTGCCGGGATGGATGTCGCGTCCCGGATCGTATTCGGGATAGTAGTCCAGGGTCGCCTGCCTGTCGTTTTCACTGTAGTCATCGTACCAGGCGGTTATCGGCAGGGTCTCGGTGATCAGCTTGTCCCGGGTGCTGCATCCGCCCCCGGTTTCCAGGTCCGGATTGCAGACCGTCTCCTGGCCGATATGGCTCACCGGTCCGAGAAACCGAATGAACTTGCGCTCGGGATCATGTTCGAGGATGTCTGTAACGGCGATGTTGATGGTGCGGAGATCCCGGTAATGGTTGACCTCCGGCCAGGTTCCGCAATCGTAGGCGTCGCCGCCATGAAAGCAGTCGTAGACCTCTTCAGCCAGGTCATAGCCCTGGTAGAGGCCCAGCTGTCGCTGCTCGGAACTGACCAGCTCGGTGTCCACCTCGACCCGTGCGCGGCGATTGTCGAGCTGGACTGTCGAGACGGACAGGTCGCGGTCGGCCTCGATCAGTGCCCCTTCGTTGAGAAGTCTTTCGCTCGGGGAGTTCCCGTCGCGGCCGCTGATACGGATATCGCCGAGGCTGAAAATGCTCGCCCGGTCGCGATTGTTCAGCTGATCGCCGTCAAGCTCCAGGCTGTCGGTCGCGGCGATCACCGCCTGGGGACCGAGGTTGTCCAGTGTCCCGGAGCGCAGGTGCAGCCGGTCGCCGAGCAGGGTCGCCCGGTTCTCCACGGAGTCTCCGGAGAGCAGCAGCCGGTCCGCGTCGATCCGGCCCAGGTTGAGGATTTTTCCTTCGGCCCGCAGGTCGAGGTCGGCAGCCCGCACCCGGCCGCTTTCGAGATTGTCGAGTCTCCCCACCTGGAGCTGCAGGGACTGTCCCGTCAGGATGCCGGCATTGTTCAGCCGCCCGGCCACTGTCAGGCGCAGTTCGGCCGCCTGCAGCAGGCTGTCGAGGGGATGGGAATAATCCCCGCTGAGGGTGATGTCAGCGCGTCCTCCGGCCAGGAGACGGCCGCTGCCGGTCAATGTCCCGCTCTGCAGCTGCAGGTCGCTGTCGCCGGCGAGCAGTCCATCGGTGTTGTCCAGCGCGGCGACACTGAGGCTGAGCAGTTGTCCGGCGCCGAGACCGCCGTTGCTGTTGTCGATCGTCGCCATGGTTCCACGGATGCTCAAAAGATCAGTCGCCAGCATCTTTCCACCGCTATTGTCTATATCCGCATAAACAGATATTTTGACCCTTCCGCCGTCAATCAGGCCGCCGCGGTTGTCGATTCGCTGTGCCTCCAGATTCATCCGGCCGGCGGCGGAAGTGGTGATCAGGCCGTTGCGGTTGTCAAGGGTTCCGTTGACCGTTGCCCGCAGGCTGTCGCCGAAGAGGATGCTGCCGCCGTTGACCAGATCGTCGGCGCTCAGCGAAAGGCTGCCGGCGCTGCCGATCCGGCCGTCGTCCGCGCAACCGGCTGCCAGTTCGCCGGAGGTGGCGATGTGCCCGGCAGAGATGGTGAGATCGCCGGCGGCGGCAATGACCCCGGTGTTGTTCAGTTTCTTGCCGCTGAGCAGCTGCAGGTCATCAGCGGCATAGAGAACGCCGCTTTGTGCAATGCCGGTCGCCGTGATCTCGCCGCCTCCCGCGCTCTGTATCCGTCCGTTGAGCCGCAGGTGTCCGGCACTGTCGAGCGTCAACCCGTCCTCGCCGGCGGCGATGGTACCGTTGTTGACGACGCCGACACCGTCCTCGGTGCCGATCAGGCGGATGCGCCCGGCGTACATGCCGCCGAGGGCGGCGACGTCGATCGCCAGTTGCGGTTTATCCGTGCCGGATTGCGCTTCAATCGTTAAATCCGGATAACCAATTTTATTGACGCCGGTGACCAGGTTCAGGTCCCCGGCGTGGATCGCTCCATTGATATTCACCGCCCTGGCCAGCAGGTCGACCCGCTCTTCGCTCTGCAGTCCGTCGGCGCCGATGGTCAGTGTGCCCGCCCCTGTCTGCAGGCCGGAGAATGAGCCGTTGTCGTCAAACAGGGGGGTGCCGACGGCGAGGGTGGCGCGGCTGGTGTTGATGAAACCGCAGCCGTCGCAGGTGGCGCCGTTGGGGTTGGCGATGATCAGTTCGGCCCGCCGGCCGGCGATTTCGGCAAAGCCGCGCAGCGCGGAGGGATCACTGCCGGTCACTTCGTTGAGGATCAGCCGTGCCGCGCCGCCGGCAAGGTTCGGGTTGCCGGCGACGTAGCCGGCCAGCTCGGTCCGGGTGAGGGCGCGGGCATTGTTGAAGATCAACCCCTTGCGGTCGATGTCAAAGGAGCGGAACTGGTTGCGCGAAACCCCGTCGGCGCTCGGCGCGGTGATCCGTACCAGCGGCAGGCCGTTGGCGGTCCGGTCGAGGGTCGGCCGGCGGGACGCCTCGGCGTTCTGGTCGGGGATGGGCGCGGCCGCGGCGACAGCGGGCTGCAGCAGCAGGGCAGAGGTGAGCAGCAGGGCGAGCAGTTGGTGGATTGTTTTCATCGGTTGTTGACCTCTGGCAGAAGGAACCGGCTCCGCAGATGCCTGTCCCCGTTGATGAGTTCACACGGAGACAGTCCCTTTAAAGGAGAGGGACCGTCCCCTTCCCGCACCTCGAGCCTCGAACCTCGAACCTTGATCCTTGATCCTTGATCCTTGATCCTTGATCCTCGAACCTGATTCACATCCCCCACACCAGGTTGACCGCCACCGTGGTGCCGCCGCTGTCGAAGCCATCCGGTTGATGGAGAGGCCAACCGGCGAACAGGTCGTAGCCGAATCCCTTCCAGTTGCCGCGCAGACCCACCAGGCCGCCGACCAGTTCCCGGCCGGGCTGAAAACGGCTGGAAGGGCCGCCGACGCGACCGTAATCGAGGCCGAAATAAAGATCCTGCCCGCTTTTTCCGAGGGGGATGTCGAGGTTGTCGCGCAGGTAGAAACCCCGCTCACCGCTCAGCATCCGGTCGCCGTCGAAACCGCGCACCGTGTAACGGCTGCCGATGGCGAGCTGCTCGGAGCCGAACAGTTGCCGGTCGGCGTACTGGGCGTGCAGGGTCAGGTTGCAACGGATCGGGGTGGATGCTGCCGACAGGGGCGCGGCGAGGTTCAGGTCGAGGGTCTGCAGGCGGTAGAAAAAGCTCGGATCCCCCGGCTGCCTGCCGGGCAGATCGCGGTCGGCGCCGAACCAGCGGCTTCCCCAGTGGTGGGCCAGCTTGAGATCGAGCTGGGCCTTGCCGAGGTAGAGGCGTTGCTGCAGGGCCGCTTCGGCCTCGGTCAGGTTGCGGCGCTGCACCAGGATTTCGCTGTCGTCGATGAAACTGTGGCTGCGTCGTCGGCGCACCCCGAGGAGAAGCTCGCCTTTCTGCCGCTGTCCACGCCACAGGGTGCGGGTCAGGGTGGCACCGAATCGTTCACTCTCGCCGCTTGATGTGAAACTCTGGTTGCTGCCGTTGACCCGCTGGCGGTAGTGATAGCGGCTCGCTTCGCACTCCAGCCGCCACCAGCCCCAGGGAATCGACCAGTCCAGGCGCAGATCGTCAGCGCTTTTGCCGTCGCTGCTGCGCCTGGCGCTGTCCTGGTAGCCGATTTCAAGACTGTCGTT
Organism: Geothermobacter hydrogeniphilus; assembly: GCF_002093115.1. NCBI lineage: Bacteria > Pseudomonadati > Thermodesulfobacteriota > Desulfuromonadia > Desulfuromonadales > Geothermobacteraceae > Geothermobacter > Geothermobacter hydrogeniphilus. Next base: position 74,763 of record NZ_NAAD01000017.1, read on the forward strand.
GAGTCTCAGCGGGGTATCGAACTGCAGCGTGGCGCCGGCCAGCCAGCGGCCGGTGTCGTTGCTGCCGGAGTTGTCGAGTGACAGCAGCAGCCGCAGCGGCCGTGAACGGTGGATGGTGATGCGGATGTCGCTTTCCCCCGGCAGGTCTCCGGGCAGCAGATCGAAGCGGACATCCTGACCGGCGACCCGTAGCATCTGCTCCAGCCCCTGTTCCAGGTCGCGGAGGTTGAGCAGGTCGCCCGGCTTGAACGGCAGGGCGTTGCGGCTGAACCCGTGGATGTCTCCGGCGGGGAGCAGGTTGCGGATCAGGCCGGGAATCAGTTCCAGTCGCAGAACTCCGGAAGAGAGATCCTGTTCCGGGATGGCTATGCGGGTGGTGGTGAAGCCGCGATCGATCAGCAACGCGGTGAGGCGGCGGATGATCAGGTTGATACCGGCCGTACCGAGGCAACGGCCGCGGTAGCGGCGCAGTTCCTCCTGCAGGAAAAAGAGCCGGCCGCCGGGACGCAGCAGCACGGCGGTGTCGGGATGACGACGAAGAAGGTCCGCGGGGATGGTGAGCCGCAGCCTGTCAATGGTGAAGCAGGGAGATTCGACCGGCAGTTCCGCTGCCGGCGGTGCAACGGTTTCCGGCAGCTGCCGCGTGTCCGGCACTTCGGTCCGTTGTTGGCGGCCGCGCTGGTCACGGCGCTGCCGCAGACGTTGTTCTTCGGTTCCCAGGTTGGTGGCCGCAGACAGCGGGCGGCTGCCGAGCAGAACGAGCAGCAGCAGAAACAGCAGAACTCTGCCGCCGACGCGGACAGAGAAAGGCCCCGCCGTTGCCGGCGGGGCGGCACATCCATGTGCCATCTCCCCCTCCATGGACAATGAAACAGATTTTACGTCCGACCCTATTATTTATGATTCCGGGAAGTTATAGGCCTCAAATTTTTTACTGTCAATGAAAAAATACCAATTCTGTCAGATCTGAGGGTTATTGTAGAATTTGAATATTGGGAGGTTCAGGTTCAGGCTCAAGGATCAAGGTTCGAGGTTCGAGGTTTTAACCTTGCTCCTTGGACCTTGGACCTCGAACCTTGGACCTCGATCCTGACCCAAAATTTGAGATTTTTTTGAGATTTCATCTTTATAATCCCTTCCCGGTTCTTGACCTCCATCGTCAGGCGCCCTAAAGTGCCCTTTTAAACCCTGATCTGAACCCGTCAATCCAGTTCGAATGGAGACTTAACGACATGTCGCAGAAAGTTGCCCTGATCACCGGTATCACCGGCCAGGACGGTGCCTACCTGGCCGAGCTGCTGCTCGGCAAGGGTTACCTCGTGCACGGCCTCAAGCGCCGCGCCTCGCTGTTCAATACCGACCGCATCGACCATCTCTACCAGGACCCGCACATCGAGAATCGCAACTTCATTCTCCACTACGGCGACCTGACCGATTCGACCAACCTGATCCGCATCATCCAGGAAGTGCAGCCGGACGAGATCTACAACCTCGCCGCCATGTCGCACGTCGCGGTCTCCTTCGACACCCCGGAGTACACCGCCAACGCCGACGGCATCGGTACCCTGCGCATCCTCGAAGCGATCCGGCTGCTCGGGCTGGAGAAGAAGACCCGCTTCTACCAGGCCTCCACCTCCGAACTCTACGGCAAGGTGCAGGAGGTGCCGCAGACAGAAAAAACCCCCTTCTATCCGCGTTCCCCCTATGCCGCGGCGAAGATTTACGGCTACTGGATCACCGTCAACTACCGCGAGGCCTACGGCATCTACGCCTGCAACGGCATCCTCTTCAACCACGAATCGCCGTTGCGCGGCGAGACCTTTGTCACCCGCAAGATCACCCGCGCCATGGCCCGCATCTTTCTCGGCCTGCAGGACTGCCTCTATCTCGGCAACATGAACGCCCTGCGCGACTGGGGGCACGCCCGCGACTATGTCGAGATGCAGTGGCTGATGCTGCAGCAGGATGAACCGGACGATTTCGTCATCGCCACCGGCAAGCAGTACTCGGTGCGTGATTTCGTCAACGCCGCCGCCCTTGAGCTCGGCATCAGCCTGCGCTGGGAAGGGGAGGGGGTCGACGAGGTCGGCATTGTTGAAGACGTGAGATGTGAGACGGGAGATGATAGACGGGAAACCCCTTTGAAACCGGGGGATGTTGTCGTCCGCGTCGACCCGCGCTACTTCCGTCCCACCGAGGTCGAGACCCTGCTCGGTGATCCCTCCAAGGCCAAGGAGAAACTCGGCTGGGAACCGAAGATCAGCTTCGAGGAGCTGGTCGCCGAAATGGTCCGCGAAGATCTCACCTCGGCAAAACGGGATGACCTGGTGAAGAAACACGGCTTCAAGGCGTTTGATTATCATGAATGAGATGAGTAGATGTGAGATGTGAGATGTGAGATGTGAGATGTGAGATGTGAGATGTGAGATGT